>PAHB01000026.1 GCA_002704665.1 Pseudomonadota bacterium | reverse complement strand
CTACAAGTAAAAAATTATTGACACTAGCACAGCGGGTTGCTCAAGCAGAGGTTAGCACGCTTTTGGTTGGCCCTTCAGGAGCTGGAAAAGAGGTTCTTGCTCGAGTTTTACATGAGTCCTCCAATCGGTGTAACAACCCATTCGTCGCACTAAATTGTGCAGCTATGCCAGAAAACCTAATTGAGGATATGTTATTTGGTCACGAAAAAGGTGCTTTTACTGGTGCAGCTCGTGAGCATATCGGAGTGTTTGAGCAGGCTAATGGCGGGTCTCTATTTTTGGATGAAATTGGGGACATGCCGTACCACCTGCAGACTAAATTGTTACGTGTTTTGCAAGAGAAAAGATTAACGAGGCTTGGTGGACATGCGCACGTCGATCTGGATGTGCGCTTGATTGCCGCTACCAACAGGGATTTGAAGGAGGCCATTCAACATCGAGAATTTAGAGAGGATTTGTACTACCGAATAAGTGCGTTTCGTTTGCGAATACCGCCTCTTCACGAGCGTCCGGGAGATATTTTGCCTCTAGTGGAGCACCTCTTGAAATCGCACTCTTCAAATGGAAAAAGATACTTATTGTCAAAAGAGGCTGAAGCGAAGTTAGTTGGTTATATATGGCCAGGTAATGTTCGTGAATTAGGGAATGTGATTCAGCGAGCGTTGGTGTTATGCCAAGGAACTCGCATAACGAGTGAGCACCTTTTGTTTGATGAGCTTTATGGGCCGGTAATCCCAAGTATCTCGGATAGGATAGACAACGAAGAGGCGGAGGGGTTTCTAAAGATGGGTAACTCCGGCGTGCGCACAGAAGTAGAGGAACCTCGAGTACCATCTTCCGTGATGATCGGCGAGAAAAAGATAAACAGCCTAGGAGCTGCCGTCAAAACGAGTGAACAGCAAACTATTAGAGCCGCCCTAAGAGCTTGCGGCAGCAGAATTGAGGCAGCAAAACAATTGGGTATCAGTCCACGGACACTGCGTTACAAAATAGCCCGATACAAAGATCGGGGAATTATGTTGGCAGCGAATGATTGAATAGGGGTCAAAAAGCATGATAGATAAAACAAGCGGTGCTGCGGTTGATGCAATGTTGGCACAAATAAGGCAATACGAAGCGAAAGCGAAAACTCCGGCTACGCCTGATCAGATTGCGCGACCGCTAGCAAAGATTCCTTTTCCGAAAGTTGTTCAAGATGCTGTTAGAAACGTCAATGCTACGCAAATGGCGTCTAAAGAAATGGCCGCAGCATACGAGCGGGGAGAAGAGATACCTTTGACCGATGTAGTTCTAGCAATGCAAAAATCTTCATTAGCTTTTGAAGCAACTCTTCAAATACGTAACAAAGTTTTAAAAGCTTATGAAGACATTATGAATATGCCGGTTTGAAAAATGGGGAAATTTTTAAAATGCTAATCAGGGAGAAAAAATAAGATGGCTACAGCAGCAACTCCAGCGGACGGGGCAGTCGCCGTACCTCCTCAGGAGAGTCCAGCTCCAACACCTCCGTTAGAAACTCCTTCCGACCAAGGCGATGCCCAAACAGAGAACAACTCTGCGGGTAGTAGAGCCACAATGTCCACGTTGGCCCAGCCATCGGCTTTGATGGATGGTTTGAGAGACATGATGGGACATCAAAATGTCAGGCGCGGCATTCCTATCCTGATTGCGGTGGTTGTTCTATTGATAATGGCAACAATGTATTCATCAATAACCCCAGACAGCTTTAGGGCAGTTTATCCAGGGATGGAGGAGTCAGATAGGCAACTAGCTCTGGAGGAGTTGGATGAAAACGGTTTTAAGGCATCTATTGATACTAAAAGCGGTAATTTAATGGTGCCATCAGACAAATATCATCAGGCTCGTATTTTCCTATCTTCAAAAGGAATACCCCAAAAACCAGTGATTGGCGGATTTCAGTCTTTAAATGAACAGTCTTCGATGACTACAAGTCAGTTCATGGAACAAGCAAGGTACGTTAACGCGGTGGAAAATGAATTGGCTAGAAGCGTCGGCGAAATATCAACGATCCAGAGTGCGAGGGTTCATCTAGCACTTCCAAAACAAAGTGTGTTTGTGAGGGATCGGAAACCTGCTAAGGCGTCGGTGGTAGTTACTCCTTATCCTGGTAGGGGAGTGGATTCTTCGCAGGTGCAGGCGATCGTCCATCTTGTATCGATGAGTGTTCCTAACTTATTGCCGACAGATGTTGCAGTTGTTGATCATTACGGTAATTTACTAACTGATAACGCGCTAGATCCGGCTATGGGCTTGAGTGCAAAACAACTTGCCCACAAGCAACACGCTGAGGATACTTACAGGTCTAGGATAATGCAATTGTTATCTCCCGTAGTAGGGCAGGGAAACGTTAGATCTCAGGTCAACATAGATATGAACTTTACCCAAGTTGAGACTACACTTGAGGACTTCGATACACGCAGAGAGGGACCAAAAACGCGATCAGAGGTCTTAGCCGAGGATAGAACCTATAGACCCGATCCACAGGGTATTCCAGGGTCGTATTCGAATACGCCTCCCCCCGATGCTCGATTAGAAGCTGATGGCATGGCAACGGCCGAGGAACCGCCTGCAATGCGCGAGACAATTAGCAGTCGTACAACAAGAAATTATGAACTTGATCGTCGGGTTAGACATGTCAAGAATCCCACTGGGATAGTTGATAGGGTTTCCGTAGCAGTAGTTATAAACGAGCGTGACGGATCCGATATTCCCGAGGATGAGGGTAGTGGTGGTTACACAAAAGCCGAGTTAGAGAGTCTGACAAGCCTTATTCAGGGAGTCATTGGTTTTAATGAAAATCGAGGCGATGTTGTAACTCTTATTCCGGCAAAATTTGAAGTTCCAGTAGATCCATCAGTGGTACCTTGGCATGAAAATGATTCCATCATGGATGCTATTAAATTAGCTGTCATGGCACTACTTTTCCTAATGATTCTACTTACTGTTATCAGACCGATAGTTAAATCTTTTGTCGGACCTAGCACTCTTGATGATCAACTCGAGGATGAAAGCGAGGAAGAGCACCCAGAGGAGGTAAACGACGGCGAAGAAGGTGAGGGAGAAGAATCAGAGGATGAGGGAGAAGAATCAGAGGATGAGGGAGAAGAGGATGAGGATGAGGATGAGGACGACGACGACGAGGAAGAAGATGACACAGTAGAGTTCGAGGAGGGTGAATCCTTAGAAGATATTAAGGCAAAGCTCAAACCTAAAAAGTCATCAATTAGTTTAGACATGCTCGACACAGCGAACTCTTACGATGATAAAGTAGCGATAATTCGGTTGTTAGTATCCGAAGATTCCGGTCGGGTAGCAACAGTTCTTAAAAAAATGATTGACGAATAAAATGGAGCAATCGTGATGGCTGAACAAGAAGTAAAAGATGCGGTAGAACAGGCACCAATTAGCGAAGAGCTAAAAGCGGAGCTTGAAGCATTGACAACTACTCAACGGGCTGCGGTGCTTCTCCTTTTGCTCGGAGAACAACAAGCGGCGGATATCATAAAGTTTCTTAATCCCAAAGAGGTACAGGCTCTAGGCTCTGCAATGGTTGCAGTGGCGGATTTGTCTCAGGAAGCCGTCAATACAGTATTGGACGACTTTATAGATACTTTTAAAAAACAGACGACGCTTGGGTTTGGAGCTGATGATTACGTCGAAAATGTTTTGAAATTAGCTTTAGGAGAAGATAAAGCTGCTTCAGTGCTAAGAAGGATTCTTCCTTCTTCGGCTAGTAAAGGTCTGGAGATATTGTCTTGGATGGATGCGAGGTCGATAGCCGAGATGATTAGAGCTGAGCACCCTCAGGTTGTAGCAATAATACT
Organism: Pseudomonadota bacterium; assembly: GCA_002704665.1. Taxonomy (GTDB): domain Bacteria; phylum Pseudomonadota; class Gammaproteobacteria; order Burkholderiales; family Eutrophovitaceae. The sequence continues at coordinate 9,885 of PAHB01000026.1, read as the reverse complement.
ATCAGTTTTGGAGTATGAAGTGGCGGCAGATTGTTTGGCATTTCTCCCGGATGAGATTCGGGCAGAGGTGGTACAAAGGATAGCAGCTCTTGAAACTGTCCAACCATCTGCTATGAAAGAGTTAGAGGCTATTATGAAAAAACAATTTTCAACGAATTCATCCGCCAAGTCATCCAGCTTTGGTGGGGTAAATGCAGCCGCAAAAATTATGAACTATACCAAAGTAGATTTGGAGGGACCAATTTTAGACGCTGTTAATGCAGCTGACCCTGATCTCGCGACAGCAATTATGGATAATATGTTCTCATTTGAAAATCTGGTAGCAGTTGACAATCGAGCCATACAGACATTGATGAGAAACGTAGAGCCTGACATGTTGATGATAGCGCTCAAGGGAGCCGACGAGCAGGTTCAAGAAAAATTCTTTGGAAATATGTCTACTCGGGCTAAGGCAATGTTTATAGATGATATGGAAGCGAAAGGTCCAATGCGAATAACCGATGTGGAAGATGCTCAAAAGGCAACGATGCGTATAGCAAGAAAACTGGCTGATGCAGGAGAATTAGTATTAGCAGGACAGGGCGATGACTTCGTTTGAGGATGCACTCGCGGCTGAAAAAAGTAGCCGGTGGCAAAAAGACAGCACGTTAGTTGTAAAACCGGAGTCGCTGCAGTTTACAACCGACACGAGTTTGAAGAGTAGAGCTTTAGGTTTTGCCCAGCTTTTGTTGCAAGATACCGGCCTTGATAAAACTAAGAATAGGTTGTCTTCGAGTAAACCTGATAACGATAATGCCGACATGGAAGAGGCGGACAGGAATGGGCTAGACTACGAGGATCAAGATTTAGAGCAAAAGAAAGATTTGTCTGAAGGAGAGGCGACTGCATTAGAAAATGCTCATAAGGATGATTTTGTGGAATTAGATGTTTCTCAATCGCCCCTACAACAAAAAAATCCAGAGAATGTTCGGAAAGAGGCATCCAAAGATGATGAAACAAGTTTTGAAAAACAAATTATGGAACCAACGTTTTCTCAGGAGGATCTTGATAAAGCGATATCTGATGCCCGCAGAGAGGGAGTAGAAGAAGGCTTTAAGAATGGAGAAAAATCTGGTCGTGAGGAGGGAATTTCGGAGACGGAGCGGCGTTTAAACGAGCCGTTGAAAAAGGCGCAAAGTGAATTTAAAGAATTCGTAGATTCTATTACCTTAGCTGTGAGTGACAAAGAATACTTTTTCGCACCTTTAAAAAGACTGGCTATGCATTTGGCTCAAGAAATAGCCAAGAGCGAGATCAAGACGTCAGATGTAGTCATAACAAAGCTCGTGGAAAACTGCCTCTCAGAACTCGGAACAGCAAAAAAGGCAAAAATTACTGTGAGCTTGCATTCAGGAGATTTAAGCAGTTACAAGAAACATATTCATGAAACAGATAATTTAGATATCGAAGTTAAGACCGATAAGTCATTATCAAGTGGAAGTGTCAGAGTATCGGTTAATGAGAGTATTGTTGAAGACTTAATAGAGAACCGTATAAAAAAATTATCCTTAATGTTGTTGGGTGAACAACGGAAAACTATTGCTAAAGCCGAATCAGGCGCTGAAGATAACAACCAGAATAATCAGCATGAAAAAAAACAAACATTCGATGGTACAAGTGAGACCGAAATGGCAGTGAGGGATATGGAGGTAAAAGACAGGGATGGAAAAGTTGATTTTGACGAAAACGAAAATTCGATATTGGAAAATTCTGAACTTTCCAAGGCAGAATCAAATTCCAACATCGAATTAGCGGAAATGCCAGAAAACCCTGACGAGATTGTGGAGGAGCGGGAGGAAGCACCGCATTCGCAAGATTCCACTGAAGATACAGCCTCTGCAGAAATTTCGGAACCAAAAGAGATTAAATAAAATTTGGTGAAACTATGGGGCTACAAAAAAGTTTTGATGAGGAAGTCGACAGGGCGATTGAGAGGACAAAATCTCCGAGTGCTGTAAAAAGTGGTATTTTGGCTCGCGTTGTGGGATTGACGCTAGAAGCGCGGGGAATTGTTGCCCCAGTAGGAGCATATTGTGAGGTTGTTGGTGCCGAGAATCAATTAGTAGAAGCCGAAGTGGTTGGATTTCACGATAGTACCCTTTATCTGATGCCCTTTTCAGAGCCGACTGGGGTTGGACCGGGGTCGGTTGTAAGAGTAATCAGCCCATCCTCGAGATCAAGAGTTGGAAAAGATATGCTTGGACGGGTCTTAGACGGAAGGGGGGCACCTCTTGATGGAAAACCGCCACCTTATTGTCCAGATTTATTATCAACGATAGGTGTCGCAATCAATCCTATGGAACGGGGACCAATTAACGAGGTTCTAGATGTTGGCGTGAAGGCGATTAACGGCTTATTAACTATGGGACGGGGACAGAGAATGGGTCTTGTCGCTGGGTCGGGAGTTGGAAAAAGTATTCTTCTAGGAATGTTGACAAAATATACACAGGCTGACGTTGTGGTTATTGGTCTAATCGGGGAGAGGGGTAGGGAAGTTCGGGAGTTTATATCTGAGTCACTCGGTTCCGAGGGCCTCAAAAAGTCGGTTGTCATAGCAGCTCCTGCAAACGAGTCTCCGCTTTTGCGAATAAAAGCGACTGAATATGCGCACCTAATAGCGGAATTTTTTAGAGATCAAGGCAAAAATGTTTTACTTTTGCTTGATAGTTTAACCCGTGTGGCACATGCCCAGCGGGAAATTGGACTAGCTATCGGTGAACCACCAACAGCGCGCGGATATCCTCCGTCAGTATTTGGTCTCCTTCCAAAGTTAATAGAAAGAGCCGGCGTTGGCCGATTTGGCTTCGGATCTATCACAGCAATCTATACAATACTTGCGGAGGGCGATGATCCGAACGACCCTGTGGTTGATATTGCAAGGGCTTCACTTGACGGACAGGTCATGCTTTCCCGGGATCTTGCTGATGCGGCTCATTACCCGGCTATTGATTTGAAAGGGTCGATTTCTAGAGTAATGCAGTCGATAGTCAAACCAAAGGTTTTGCAAAGAGCTAACCGGCTGAGGAGGCTCTGGAGTTTATATCAGGATAATCAAGACTTGATCCAGGTTGGGGCATATGAAAAAGGTTCTAATCCAGATCTAGATGAGGCAATAAATTTGCGGGAACAAATTTCAACTTTTCTTAGGCAAGATATGAATGACGGAGTAGATTATGAGAGTACCCTTGTATCAATGCGATCCATTTCTGGGGCATGATAATACGCTTCCAGTGATGAGTATGCCATGAGGAGTAACTGTTGGGATACGCTAGCTCAGTTGGCAGAAAAAGAGACAGAAAAAGTAAAAAGAGAAATTGTGGCTGCAAATGAACAATTACGCGCAACAGAGAGCCGATTAAAAAACTTAAATACCATCCGGGGTGAATATCAAGTCCGTTTGCGGGAGATGGAGAGTTCTGATCACTCTATCGATAATAATCTACTTTATCGTAAATTTATCGGCCAAGTTTCTAGTTTGGAAGAAAGATTGTTCAGGGATCTTTTGGCTGCCAAAGCATGGGTAAAGAACTGCCAAAAGAAATTCTTTTTGGCTCAGAGAGAAAAAGCGAAATACGACATATTAAAAGAGAAATATGCAAAAAAAACAAAGACTGCATTAATTCGGAGAGAGCAAAAGAATTTGGACGATTTGGCAATTATCAGACACGGCCAGAAGTGAGCAATAGATATTATGTTGCTTTACTGAGGGGGTGGCGGGTTAATATTGTTGTTATCGTTCTCCGACGGACCAATGCTATTTACCCTACTAGGCTCTTCAATGTCAGTAATTGTTTCTATGGGCTCTGTCTGCTCTGGAATTGTTTCTACGGGCTCTGTCTGCTCTGGAATTGTTTCCACCGGATTTTCTTGCAACTGAGTTGGACTCGAATTGTCCGTATCCATTTCTTCAGTGGGAACTTCCTCATCGGTAACTGAACCAATTACAAGTTGTCTTAAACGAAAATCAAGATCGTTGTAAAAATGTTTAAGGCGGATCGCAAATTTTTCTTGGGAAAGTTCAAGTTCCTCAACAGTGCCACGAATGCGAGCAAGCTCGCCTCTGAGGGCTTCCTGGTCACGAATCGTTCTGGTGAAGAAGCCACTACTTAATTGGTTTTCAATTTTTTCTAGGCGATTCGCTAAAGTCGAGTTTATATTGTTCGAGCTTTGAGAGCTTTGTTCTAAATTTTCCACCCTATTCGACAGCGAACTAGTCGCATCTTTTAGTGGCGGTAGTTGGACTTTATTTTCTAAAACGTCTTCGAGTTGGTCGGCTTGTTCCTTGCGTACGCTCTCTATGCTATCCATGAGATCCCGCAACAATCCTAGGGATTCTTGACCAAGCACACTTGCTGCTTCGACTTTGTCAATCAATCCCTGGTTTTTATCAATGGTGCCCGATAATTCGTTATACCTCGTTTGAAGCTCTTCGTACTTATCAGACAATTCGAGTAATTGTGTTTCCAACCGGGCGACTCTTTCTTTCGTACTTTGAGCCCACGATTGCCCTGAAATTAAAAGCAAAGCAAGCATCAGCCCAAGAGTCCCTCTAGATGAATTCATGATTGTTCGACCGGCGTATAAATTATTCCTCAGTTTCCAACTAGATAAGAAAAAAAATTAACGATAAACAAAATCAGCCCTTCTGTTTAACTTATAACTGTCCTCGTCGTTTCCAAAAGCGATTGGCTTTTCTTTACCGAAGCTAATTGACTCGATTCTAGATTCGTTGACACCAAGTCCAACTAAGGCTCGTTTGACAGATTCTGATCTTCTTGAACCCAAAGCTAAGTTGTATTCTCTTCCTCCACGTTCATCACAGTTCCCTTCTAACCTAACGGAGACCTCCGGGTTATCCATCATGTAAGAAGCATGCTTGGATAATAGATCGTTGTACTTTGCTTCGACCTCGTATTCATCATACCCAAAATATATACTTAATTCGGATGGAATGGCAGCTGCCTCCGAGCCTTCTGGGATATTGCTGTCAGTAACTCTTGGATCAGTGCCTTGTGCCGCGGCAGCTTCAGCCTCAGCACGAGCGGCTTCAGCTTGCCTGTCCCTCTCTGCCATTTCCTCTCTCAACCTATCAGCCTCCGCCTTTGCTAACTCAGCTTCGCGCTGCGCAGCTGCGGCCTCAGCCTCGAGAGCAGAGTCCTCCGATGATCCTTCAATATATTTTACATTACCAAGGAATTCGGAGTCTTTTTGGCTTGTGCTAGCACACCCTCCGACTATTAACATTGCAAAGATCGCTAGAATCACCTTCTGACAAGTTGCTAATGTAAACATAAACCCTGAGTTAATTATTTCTCTTTTCATAATTTTAATCCGTTTTTTGGTAGGGATGAACTCAACAAGGTCGCATAATACTCTGAAATTATTTATTTTTCCAGTAAAATTAAGCATGGGGAACCTAAATTACAGTGTTTTTGCAACTATTTTTTTTGTTTTCCCCAAAAAATATCTAAAAACTATTGAAAACAGTTTTTTACCTCATTTTTTGGTCAGTTTTTTTTCTGTAGTTTTGGTCTCCAGTATGGAACAAGTTTTGCTTGATATACATTAACTGAATTTTGGCAAATTTGAGATATCAAGGTAAAACATATGATTTTTTTAAGGCGAAATATTTTGTTTCCATGCAAGGGGCGGGCAAGGCAGATTCTTTCAATTGTAGTAATCCTGGTTTTAGTTGGGTGGTCGCAATTTTCTAACTCTGAATCGATGAACCTGGATTTTTTAATTTTAGATTTGAAAGAGTGGGTTGGAGCTGAACTCAACGTGTCCAGTGGCGCGATTAAGGTTCCGCCTTTAGACGCGAGGACTAGAGTCGGATATTGTGACGCTCCACTATTTGATTTTCCCTTTGCTAATCGAAAAACAATTAGAGCCAGATGTAAATCGCCCCAATGGCAGTTGTTTTTTAGAATCTCGGTCGGAAATTTGGATTCCGTTGTTATAGCAAAAAAAAATATTTTGGCCGGAGAAATCTTTACAGAGCTTAATGTCGCTTATGGCTCCGCACGTAGAAGTATCAGAGGAGCGATCCTCGATATTGAAAGTGTTTTGGGAAAAGAGGCGAGGTCCGACATTAACGTCGCCGACGTGATACTCAAAACTAAGGTTGCAGAAACAGTCGTAGTCTACAAACTAAAGCAAACAGTACCAGAGGGTGCGCTCTTGGACCCAGAAAATACTGTTAGTTTTCGTATGAATGTTAGCAATGCACCTCCCAATGCCTTTAGGGGCCCGTTGGATCTTGTAGATAAGAAAGCCAGACAGAGGCTGCATGTAAATAAAATATTACTCAATTCCGATATCTTAGTTTATTCGCAAGTCGTGGTGGTCTCGAAAAATATTTCTGCAGGCACCCTTCTTGATTCTTCAATGCTTACTTTAAAGAAAATTGACAGCAGTAAGGTGGTTCGTGACCAAATTACAAATATTGAGGGTCTGGAAAAGCGAGAGACTACTAGGGCCTTGAAAGCTGGAGAGCCGCTTCGGCTTAGTGACACCCAAACAGCTTTATTGATCAAAAAAGGCGATACAGTTGTTATTTCGATTGGGAAAAAAGGGAAGTTGATGGTTTCGGCCTCGATGACAGCGCTTGAAAATGGTCGATTTGGTCAACAGATCAAGGTGAGGAATAACGATTCAGGCAAAGTTGTGCGAGGAATCGTTTCCGGAAAAAACGCCGTGGAGGGGATTTAGGCGGGAAATTGTGGAGATTACTCAATAGTTGACTAGATTTTAATATCCGGGTAGGCTGACACTAGGCACAGTTTAGGTATATTTGTTTTAAAGTTTTTATCCGATGTGTCGACAAATTAGGAGTGTAGCGAAAAAGTTTAATTTTTTGCAAGAGGGAGCTAAGGAACAATGGCAGATTTTATTTCTCAGGTTGGCGGCGCTAATAAGCCCGAAACAGCAACGTCCCAAAGGACGACCAAGGTAACTAGTCCAGAAGGTGACGGTGTGGCGGCAAATCAGCAGTCTGCTAGAACCACCACCGTTACTGATGAAGTTGTACTTTCGGAAATCAGTCAGAAGGCAATCAGCGATCCAGGTTTTGATCAGCAAAAAGTTGAGGCTATAAAGCAGGCTATCTCAGAAGGTAATTACCCGTTAGATGCCCGCAAAATTGCAGAAAGCTATTCCTCACTGGAAAGACTAATTGGGGATACGGCCAACTAGACGTGCGAAGCACGTAGAATTGTTTTAAATCGGGCCGCCAAAAATGGATCGCAAAGAGCTTTTGGAGGCAGTGGGGTCCGCTAACAGGCTTTACCAACTCTTAAATGACGAATTTGAGGCTTTAAAGCAGCAAAACCTCGATCTTTTTGAAAGAATCCAAAAGGAAAAAGTCGAAATAATCCATCGTCTCTCGACTTTTTCTCCAAAAAAAGACAATCAAAACTTCTCTGACAACCAGATTGCGCACCCTGCAGACGCTGAGTGGGATGAATTGATGGAGTTAATGAAAGCCTGCAAGGAACTACACTTGCGAAACGAAATTCTAATAAATAGAAAGTTGGATGCCACAAAAGGGGCTCTGCAAGCACTGCATCTGGAGGAACCTACAAGTTCGGTGGAAGTGTACGATCGATTAGGAAAAATTTCACGAGGGGGGAAAAAAAGCGGATACGAGGAAGTTTAATCACTAGCTTTGTTGTTTTTCTCGTCCCCGGGAACCATTCCTTTCAGCCAGTAAACCCAAGATAGTACAACCGCTACCGCAGCGTACAGTTCTTCCGGTATCTCCTCGTCAATCTCTAACCGACCAAGCATAGCTACTAGCTGAGGATCCTCTGCTATATACACACCTTGTTTTCTCGCTTCCTCGATAATTCTATAAGCTAGTTCATCTGAGCCTTTGGCGCTTACGATCGGGGTACTGTGTACTCCGTACTCTAAAGCCAACGCTTTTTTCTTTTTATTTTTCATGCCTGCACATTTACCACTGATCCAGGAGAAGTCCAGCGATCGGGCAGGTTAGGTCGTCGAGAATTGAATACAGTAAATGAAACCATGGTAAGACCAGCAGACTCTAATTCTAGTTTTAATTCGTCAGAGGTTGATTTTGCAAGTTCTGCAATGTCTTCCTTTACAGCCCACATCATTAGATCTACTTTTGTTTTGTTTGTTACTGACGTTTTTAGCCAGACTTCACCAATATCATCACTGTCCGTGTGGATGTTAACAGTATAAGCTGGATTTTTCTCTTCTTCTGATGGGGGAGGTCTATAAAAACTTAACTCTACCGGATCCCGGTCCGAGAAGGGTAGAACAAGACTAAAAGATACTTCCCTTTGTGCCTGCGCTTGCACCGCCTCAATCTGGGATGCCTCTAGGTCATCAATACCGTTCTCTATGGCTGCCAGGGCATCGGTTCCCGCTGGGAGAATTCTTATCAGTTGTCGAAACCAAGTTTTTGTGTCGATTGGCGATGGAGATTGTCCATTCGCTAATGTTGCCTCTGTCCATAAACCAGAATTCGCAACTGCCTGTCGTAAGCCAGATCCCGTTAAAGCCCCCGTGTTTAATTGCATAGCTCTGAATTGATTGAGAAACTGACTACTACCTGCATTCTGCAACAAAGCCTCCATAAAACCAGGTTTGAAAAGCGACAAAATTGATGAGGGTTGTGGACCGCGAAACATTAGTGAGAGCGCCCTTGAAGACAAAGCTCCTGCATTTGCAGAGGCCTTTGAGCTCGGATTTGCGTCTATTAGTGCTCCTGGAGGTTTTGGTATTGTTTTTAGCTCAATGCCTCTTTTTGTTGCGATGCTTTTGAACCATTGAACCATTCCTCTAGGAATAGCTAGGCCAGGTGGAAGGTCAAAAGCTTTGCCGTTCAGGACGAGTGTCATCGAATCCCCACGGGCCTCAATAACTCCCCGAACAATTTGCCCCTCCCTTAATCCCATTTCCAATGCATCAGGTTCAGATATAGGAAGGGTACCCTCGAGAAAAATGGGGTTGTTTCGACCTGGCAAATGAACTGATTCAAGATTTAGCACGGTACCATACCTCAAACTTAAAATGCTGCATTCCTACATTTTAGTCAATATAAAGCATTATGCCAAAAAACCATCAAATCTTTATTACCAGCTCAGTTGGTCAAACGTCGAAATTAATACCACGGATTTATTTGATGAATACAAGTTTGCATACATTTTTTTAAGGATACCTAACCCAATCATTACGGGTTTTGGAATTAAGTTTTTTATCAACAACTAACTCAGGTTCAAGCTCCCGTGGTAATCCCTTTGGAAAAATAATGTCTCTAATATCTCCTACGTTTGGAATCTTAATATACATTCCTGCTAGTAGTCTGTGTGGACTGTCTGAAGGAAAGGCATGTTTATTGGTCTCAACAAACGCACGCCTCAAGATTCCCTTTCTTATAGGAATACCCACCATTGTTTTTTCAATAATAACATCGAGGGTATCGCCCGGTGCAACGAGGTATTTGGTACCCAAGGTTTCGGTTTGGTTACCTTTCAGTTTATTTTGTTTTTCAAGTTTGTCTAAATCTCCCAAAAGGTATTTTAGGGCCTCTATCGCATCCATTCTCTGTTGGTTTTTATAATTGTTCTTTTTTTTCATCGGCTCACCGATTGCGACTGTCGTATCTGGTTGTGCTACTGGCGCCGGAAGGGCAGGGATCTCACTATCCGCTTCCAAAATCTTTTCCTCCATATCCGATTCTTTAATCTCCTCAACTAATGGGGTTTGATTTTCTACCAATTCTGCCTCCTTTTCGATCATAGGAGTCTCTGTTGAAACAGGTGGTTGAGCTGGCTCTGGCGGCGTATCGGCTTCAGCTGTTGCTTCAGGTTTAGG
>PAHB01000025.1 GCA_002704665.1 Pseudomonadota bacterium | reverse complement strand
ATCAATGATCCCTTGTACGATCGAGCAGTGGAAGTTGTAATTAGCACTCGGAGAGCGTCGATATCTGCAGTTCAGCGACATTTACACATTGGATATAATAGGGCAGCTCGTTTGATCGAGCAAATGGAAAAAACTGGTTTGGTTTCGAGTATGGGTGCCAATGGTAATCGTCAGGTTTTGTTGCCAGACCAGTCGGAGAAATAAAAATGAAAATTTCAGTACTTAGTATTATTATTTTCAATATGCACAGTTTTGTTAGTGCTGATCCGATTTCAAGTTTAGAGTCTTTCGTAGATTTAAATCAGAGTGCATCAGTTCGGTTTATACAAACTGTTTATGATTCCAAGGGTGATCAGATAGAGACCACCAATGGTGTGTTGTATTTTAAAAAACCGGGTAAATTTAAGTGGCACTATCAAGAGCCTTTCGAGCAGCTAATTATATGCAACGGACGAACATTGTGGGTTTATGATAGAGATCTTGAGCAAGTCATTATTCGCTCCGCTAAAGATTTGTTTGAATCGAGCCCTGCTGCATTATTGGCAGGGTCGGACCAAATAGATTCCTACTACCTAATGAATAGCTTAAATAGCACGGATGATGGCGTTGAGTGGTTGATTTTAACTCCCCTAGAAGATGACGGGATGTTTGAAAGTATAAAGATCGGGTTTAGTGATGGTGAAATGCTGGAAATGGAGCTTATTGATTACCTACAGCAAAAAACGGTGATAGGATTTTCTAAATTTAACAATCGGATCATCTTTGAATCTAGTGCTTTTGAATTCTCTATCCCTAAAAATGCAGAGGTTTTGGCGGAATAATGAAGATATTATACAAATTAGAGGCGTTAACTTATGCTTGATATTCAGCTATTAAAAAAAAATGTTGAACATGTCTCTGTAGCTTTGAATAGTCGCGGGTACAAGTTAGAAGCGGGGGTATTTCAAGATTTGGAAATGCGCCGCAAGGAGATCCAAACTAGAACACAAAATTTGCAGGCGGAACGCAATCGATACTCCAAACAAATTGGTCTATTAAAGAAAAATGGCGAAGATACCAAAATATTACTGGATAAAATGTCGATTAACTCGTTAGAACTAAAAAGTCTTGAGTCCGACTTATCCGCTCTGCAATTAGAAGTAAAAAAATTTCTTTCTGAAATCCCCAATGTACCTCACCAAAGTGTTCCTGCCGGATCTGATGAAAAAGATAACAAACTAATCCGGGAGGTTGGAGAATTGCCACATTTTAACTTTCCGATTAAGGATCATGTCGATATTGGTTACGGTCTAGGCTTGTTGGGCTTCGAAACCGCTGCCAAAATTTCAGGAGCTCGGTTTTCTATTCTTAATGGTGATTTGGCTCGAATGCATCGAGCTCTTGTGAATTTTATGATTGATATCCATACGGTTAAACACGGTTACATGGAGCTTTATGTGCCCTATCTTGTAAATGCAAACTCCGTATTTGGTACAGGCCAGTTACCAAAGTTTGAGAAAGACCTTTTTTCCATCGAAAGAGAAGATGGAAGTAAGTGGTATTTGATACCAACCGCTGAAGTCCCAGTAACCAACATGGTTCGAGATCAAATTATTGATAAAGCCGACCTGCCTTTGAAGTATGTTTGCCATACGCCTTGTTTTAGATCTGAAGCTGGTTCATATGGTCGAGATACTCGTGGTATGATTCGGCAGCACCAATTTGATAAGGTCGAGTTGGTTCAAGTTTGTGCTCCTGAGAAATCATACGATAGTTTAGAAATGCTCACCACTCATGCAGAGGAAATCCTAAAACAACTTGGGCTTGCATACCGAGTAATGCTTTTGTCCTCAGGTGATATGGGGTTTTCAGCAGCAAAGACTTATGATCTCGAAGTTTGGCTGCCCTCTCAAAAGTGTTATCGTGAGATATCATCTTGTTCTAATTTTGAGTCTTTTCAAGCTAGAAGAATGATGAGTCGGTATAAAGAGCCCGGTGGAAAACCTAATTACGTCCATACTCTCAATGGCTCGGGGCTTGCAGTGGGCAGGACATTAGTAGCTATAATGGAAAACTATCAAGACGACGATGGCAGCATAGTTATTCCCGAGGTTTTGCGTAAGTACATGGGGGGGATGACAAAGGTCTTAACCTCAAAAAAATGACAGTATTTTTAGTTATGTTTTCTGCTCAGTAAAATTTCGTGATAATTTCTAACCCTTTGGACAAGGTTGACTGCCTCACCACCCCGGGCGTATCCATGCTTAACCGATGAATAATATTTTTTTTGAGTAAGCAAGGGAAGTGTTTTTAGGATTGATACCCAAAAATTAGGATTTAATCCGAGCCTCGCAGCTATGATTCTAGCGTCTGTTACGTGCCCGGCTCCAACATTATAAGCGGCAAGTGCCATCCATGTTCTGTCTGGCTCTTGAACTGTTTTTGGGAGGTTTGCATTTAAAGTATTTAAATATTTTGTGGCTGCAAAAATGTTTTGTCTTGCATCGTAACGGTTTGTTACTCCTAATCGCGATGCTGTAGGTTTTGTTAACATCATCAAACCTTTCACACCAGTAGGACTCAGTGCTTTGGGATTCCAATGAGATTCTTGATAACCAAGCGCTGCGATTAAACGCCAATCTGTTCTGTAGAGTTTTCCCGCTTCTTCAAAAATACTTTTATATTTTGGAAGTATAGAATCTATGCGTTGTAAGAAAGCGTCGATATCCTGTCTTTTAAGTCTATGGAGGTGACCAAAATACTTTTCTTTTAATCTCTCCAAGTTGCCATCACGAGATAATTGGTTAGTAAAAGTAACTAGATCCTTTCCCAGCAAATTTTCTTTTTCTTTAGTCGTGATCCACCTGAATTTAATTATTCCACTGACTTTTTTGTCTAAACTGAGGCTTGGGTAGAATCTTTGAAGGTTTATTGAAGCGTGGTAATCTGTTATTAAATGTCCAACATAGTTGCTATCTAGCATGGCGAATAGCTTATTGTTGTCGGCGATTACAAACTTGCTTGATTTGTATTCGGGATAAGAAGATTTTATTTTTTTTAAGAAGTCCCACCCGGAGGGTGATAGCCCCAACCGATATCTACGAAATTCTGAATTTGACATTGGTTTTCTAGATTTTTTGTTGAAGGTTACTTGATAATGGGTATCAAAGAAGCTAGGACCGGTGGCTACTAACGGCAAGCTTATAATTTTCTCCTCAACGGCAAGAATAGCTATATCTGCGAAACCCAGCATGAGTGCATTTTTTGACTGCATGGGACTACGAGCAGCTGATATGGATACCTCGTAACCTGTAAAACTTGAGAATTGATTTATAATATCCAGGTCAAAACTCAGAAAATTCCCATAGTTTTCCGATGAGGAATAGAGAGTTGAAGGCCCAGATTGCGGTATGATTCGTACCAGTTTTTTGTTTTGATTCGTATTTACAAAAAATCCTGCAACCAATACTATTATTGCGAGCAAAATTATTGGAATTTCTATAAATAGTTTGTGCATAGTTTTCATCATCAATGAAACGATTACAATTTATTTCAGGGCAAACCAAAACCTGTTGTTGTGTTAGGAGAGGTACCGAAGTGGTCATAACGGCGCTGACTCGAAATCAGATGGTCGGGTTCATCCCGGCACGTGGGTTCGAATCCCACTCTCTCCGCCATTAAAACGACTTAAATATCTGTTTAAAAACGACAACAGTATATATAAAGATCAGTCCAAACTTTGATTAATTTTTGAGTGAATCTTACGGATCATTCCCTAAACTTTCAGTGCTCAATTTCAAAATTACTTTTGAACCATCTTTAAAAAATATAAATATTTGATCTAACCGATTTAATTTTAGGTCTTAAAGCATGTTTAGCCACTATTTCTCAGTCCTGCTGCGATTCCATTAATAGTAAGTAATATTGCACGCTTCGTCTGAGTATCTTTATCGCCTTTTCGGTATTTGCGTAGCAACTCTATCTGTAGATGGTTTAAAGGATTAATGTATGGGACACGTTCTTTAAAGTTATCTCGAAGTTTGGGATTGTTTTCCAGCAAATGTTTTTTTTGGTTTATTCTCAACAAATACTTTTGCGATTTAAAACATTCTTTTTTGATACTACCAAAAATTTTTTCACGCAAATCAACGTCATCAACTAATTCTGCATATCTGGACGCAATATTCATGTCTGTTTTTGCGAGAACCATGTCTATGTTGGCAAGCATTGTGTTAAAAAAGCGCCATTTTTTGTACATTTGACATAGCAATTCCATCTTTTCTTTTTCGTTATCTTTAATCCAATATTCAATTGCGCTACCGAATCCAAACCAGCCGGGGAGCATTATCCTGGATAGTGACCATGAAAAGACCCAAGGTATCGCTCGCAGATCTTCAATTTTATTTGTATTTTTTCGAGATGATGGTCTGCTACCAACGTTTAATTCTGCAATTTCGGCTATCGGTGTAGCAGATTGAAAAAAAATAGCAAAACCAGGAGTCTCGTATACTAGTTTTCGGTACTTTCTTAGCGCAAGTTGGCTAAGTTCGTTTAAGGCGGTTTGATAGTCGGGGTGGGTGTCTAGCTTATCCTCTGATGTCAATAGCGAGGCTTCCATAGTTGCCGCTATAAGAGTCTCTAAATGTTGTCGGCCAATATCAGGGTCTGAGTATTTTCCAGCGATAACCTCCCCTTGTTCAGTGATTCTGATTTTGCCCTTTATACTTTCTGGAGGTTGGGACAAGATTCCCTCGAAAGAAGGTCCTCCTCCCCTACCAACCGATCCCCCACGCCCATGAAACAAACAAAGCTCTACATCGTGGCGCCTAGCGACTTTTACCAACTCTCTTTCTGCTTTGTACAATTCCCAGCTAGCCGTCAGATACCCTCCATCTTTATTGCTATCTGAGTATCCCAGCATTACTTGTTGGTAGTTATTATTATTTTTTATTACCTCCCGATAAAAAGAGTTGCTGAACAAATCTGTCATAATAGCTGCAGATTTTTGAAGGTCCGAAATGCTCTCGAATAACGGAACAATATTTAGGCGGCTTTTTTTTGTTTTTGGATTAAACATTCCGGTTTCTTTCAGCAAAACTAAAACCTCTATAATGTCACTCGTATCTTGAGTCCAAGATATAATGTAATTAGGTAACACCTTATCTCCATATTTAGATTTTATGGAGAATGAGGCGTCTAGTATGCATAATTCGCTGGCAGTTCGACTGGTGTATTGAAAGTTTGGGGATCTAAGAGGCCTATTAACTTTTAATTCTTTCATTAAAACATTTCGTTTGTTTTCCTCTGATAAAAGTTGGTAATCTGCTTTATTTTCTCCGACAAGAAACAGCTCAGATATTACTGCTTCATGGACCGATGAGTGTTGCCTCATATCGATAGGACACAAGTGAAATTCGAAAACTTTACTCGCCCAGTACAAATCACCGATTCTTCCTTCAGCTACTTTTTTACTCTTGTGGCTATTTAAGGATATTATTATCGTCTCCAAATCAATCGTAAACTCGTCGATAGTTTTGTAATAATCGGAATTTCTTGTATTGTGGTTTTTCAAATTTGTCTCATGCAAGGTTCTAGCTGTTTTCTCTAGTTTCTCCTGAATCCCAATTAGAGCACGGCGATAAGCCTCATCTTTACGATGGGCCGATTGGTCAGGAGATTGATCAGCGAGCTTTTGTAAATCCGGGGTAACACTAATAAGATTTGAAGAATGAGCCAACTCGGTTCGAAGTATTTTAATCTGTTCCAGATAAAAATTGAGAACGCATTTGGAATTTTCAGTTACTGCGTAATTTAATACTTTATTTGTAACAAATGGATTGCCATCTCTATCCCCACCAATCCAGCTACCTATTTGAAGAAATATCCCATATTTCTCTACAGAACTTTTTTGATCCCCCAGCATATTGCCAATTTTTTTGTATATTTTCGGTATCTGATTGAGAAATGTGTACCTGTAGTACGAAATAGCATTCTGAACTTCGTCTTCTACAGACAACTTCAATTCTCTTAAGATTCTTGTTTGCCATAATGTTTCAAGGGCTTGTCTGATTTCAATCTCAGCTAATTTCGAATGATCATTTAACTTGTTATTTTTTATTTGGATTGCCAGCTGGTTAGAAATTTTTCTTTGTAAATCTAAAATACTTTTTCTTTGAACCTCTGTAGGGTGAGCAGTTAAAACAGGATTAATCACAGCTTGCTGAAAAAATGTTTCGAATAAATTTTTCGATGTATTTTTGCTTTTAATTTTCTCAAATGCTGATTGTATTGAATTATTTTTACCATAGAGAGGGTTTTCATCTACCGCATTAAGACTTTTCTCGTTTTGATCCTCTGCGATGTTGGATAACAGCGAAAATATACTGAATGCCCTGATGAGATCAATAGTGGTTTGAATATTTAAGCCATCTAGGACACGGCCCAACTCTGTTTTCGCTGTTAAGTCTCCGTTTTTTTCAAAATTTATGGCGTTTTTCCTAGTGCGTTCTATAATATCGTAAAGATAAGTGCCTTCAAGTTTTTGAATCGTATCGCCAAGTATTCGGCCTAAAAATCTAATATTATTTTTCAAGAAAGCGTTGTTTTTTTCAATAATATCTTCTATTTCGGTCATATAATTTAGTTTGAGTCAGAGTTATACAAAAACACCTTTAGGTGTGGAGTAAATATTTTTTCAATATTACTAATTTATCATTACTTCTTAGTTAATTGTAGTAAAAATTTGTAAATAGAAATTGGGACCAATATGCAGCAGAGAAAGCAATTTATCATTTTTACCGACCTCGATGGCACACTTCTTGATCACGATAATTACTCCTTTAATGACGCGGCTAATATCCTAGCAAGACTTTTGTTAGATAATATTCCGATTGTTCTGGTAAGTAGCAAAACTCAATCGGAAATAGAAAAAATATCTAAACAGTTACGCTTTCATCACGCCAGTGTGGCGGAGAACGGGGCTATAATAAAAATAGGAAAACATCCTATATTCAGAGGTTTAAAGTCTAATTCTCCTTATTGTTTTGGCAGTCATATAGACTCGATTTTAACCATTATTGAAAAAATGCCTTATGCAATGAAAAAAGAAGTCACACTGCTGAAAGACATGTCTCCTAAAATGGCGACTGAGATTACCGGCTTAGATCACGAAAGTTTAAAGGTCTGTTTAGAACGGGCATATTCCGTTCCGTTTATCGTATCAGACACAGACATATTAAAGCTTAAAAAATTCTGTGAAGAATCGGGAATAGGAATTACTCGAGGTGGGCGGTTTTATCACTTTCTATCGTCCAATATAGATAAAGGTCACTCAACCCGCTGGCTCATGGAAAAGACCAGACTAGCTTGGCCAGATAAATCTTTTATTTCTATTGGGTTGGGAGATAGTTACAACGATATTCCGATGCTAAAAGAGGTCGATCAGGCAGTAGTTATTAAAAATAAACACCATAAAGAATTAAGAATTTCTCTCCAAGAAAAAAAAGTTGTAGAATCTAACAGCAAGGGCCCTATGGGTTGGGCTGAATGTATAAATAAAATTGTTTATAGCGAATAAAGTTGAATTAGCATGGCAGATTTTATCCAAAGAGGAAACATAACCACGTTCCATGATTTGAGAACGAAGAATGTCGTAGAGTTAGAAAAAGAAGTCCTTACCTACTCAAAAAATCGACCAATTTCCTTGGTGGTGCCTTGTCTTTACTCAGAGCTTGCAAAACCAGCATTGAAAAATATTGTGGATGAGTTGTCTAAAGTTAAATTTCTGAACCATATAATTATTGGTCTTGACAAGGCGGATGAAAAAGATTTCCGTCACGCAAAATCATACTTTTCTAAGTTACCGCAGCGACACGATATTTTGTGGCATGATGGTCCCCGACTACTTAATGTTACCGATGCATTGAAGAAAAGTAATCTTTCACCTCCCGAGCCCGGAAAAGGAAGAAATGTTTGGTATTGCTTTGGGTATGCACTGGCTCTTCAAACATCTGAAGTCGTTGTGCTGCATGATGCTGATATAACCACGTATGATAAAGATATGCTAACAAAGCTTGTATTCCCGGTGGTTAACCCTAACTTTTTTTATGTATTTACCAAAGGATACTATCCAAGAATTCATGCTCATATGTTTGGCGGCCGGGTGGTTAGACTTTTAGTCGCACCGTTGCTTCAAGCTTTAAAAAAAGTTATTGGAGATCATGAATATCTTAGCTATTTGCAGAGTTTTCGGTATCCGTTAGCAGGAGAGTTTGCAATGCGGACAAGCGTTCTTTCAGATATACGTATACCATCAGATTGGGGCCTCGAGATTGGTGTACTATCAGAAATCAGGAGAAGTTATTCGAGTAAAGTAATTTCACAGGTGGAGATTGCAGATACTTATGATCACAAACATCAGGAAATGTCCCAAGATGACTCCTCCAAAGGTTTGTCAAGAATGAGTGTTGATATCAGTAAGGCCATTTTCCGCAAACTTGCAACAGACGGAGAATCGTTTTCGCAAGAAACCTTCCGAACTATTAAAGCCACATATTTTAGGGAAGCATTAGATTTGATCGAATCTTATTATGATGATGCAAAAATGAATGGTTTGAGTATTGATAGAAATCAGGAAGAACAAAGTGTTGAACTTTTCGCTCAAAATATTATGCTAGCCGGAAAGGCTTTTTTAGAAAACCCGATGGAAACGCCGTTTATGCCGACTTGGAGGCGTATAAACGATGCGCATCCTGATTTCTTGGCAAATTTTCGCACGGCCGTAATGGAAGACAACTACTAGCTTCGATTTGTTATCCAAATAGTTTGGTAGGGTGCCATGTTATATTCAAAATTTCGATCTACTGAGCAATCGGTTAGAAGTTCGACCCATTTAGCGTAAGAGAAAAGGTTGAGATCTCCGAGTTGCAAATCGACACATTCAGAAGTTAAATTGGTAATTGCGAAAAGAGATTGTTTTTGATCGATACTTTGTCGCCAAAAACCAAATAAACCCGGATTGAGGTGTAGTGTAAATTGGGTAGCATTTGGGTGAAAAGCGGATTGCTTTTTTTTGATATTTAATGCATGAAGCAAGTACTTAAATACAAAACTTTCTGGGGAATTTCTATCATTTAGTGTGGCTTCTAATTCTTCGATGCTCCATTTGCTTCGATTAATACTCCTGTTGTTTTGTGTTTTATTCGCAAGGTAAGTATCGTTTTTTGCGGAAAAAAATGAGTTTAAATAAATTGCAGGTATGCCTGCTAGAGCTATCATGATCATTTGTGAGGCAATAAATCTTTTGGATTGAAGCTTATCTACACCTCGTGTTGTTCCTTTGAGTGCGTCATAAAAAGTGGAGTTTATTTCATAGGGAATATCTTTGCCAAAATGTTTTCGGAAGGTCAACCTGCCACCGAATTTTTGAACTGTGCTTACTATCGATTCGATCTCTAATTGGGGTAAAATTCCTTCCAAGGGTCTCAATCCGATTCCATCATGCGATGCAGTGAAATTTAGATAGGTACAGTTTCTGCTCGAAGGCGGCATGCCCATCATCCAGTGCCGAAGCCATTTAGACTCTCCGGTGAGCAAGGCGTGAAGAATCAATGGCGGCAAAGAAAAATTATAAATTATGTGGGCTTCATTTCCATTTCCAAAATACTCAAGATTTTCCTGACTTGGCACATTTGTCTCTGTAACCAATATGATATTTTCTTCCAACGAATCTGTTAACAGTCTTACGAGTTTTATAATTTCATGTGCTTGCGGCAGGTTGATACATTTTGTCCCGACCTCTTTCCAGATATAGCCCACAGCATCTAGTCGGAAAATTCTAATACCGTAATTAATATATTTTTTGAAAATCTGCAGAAATTCAATTAATACATCAGGGTTAGAAAAATCTAAATCCACTTGATCAGGACTGAAAGTACACCATAGATATTTATTGCCGAGTTTGGTTTTTTTTAACTGGAGTAAATCATTGGACCTTGGTCGTACAACCATAGACAGATTGGTCTTTGGATTTTCAGTTTTATAATAATTTTTACCTGGAGTGGTGCCACTACAAAACTGTTGGAACCAAGAATGATTCGATGAAGTATGGTTTATAACTACATCAGCCATGAGTTTATAAGATTTCGATAAATCCGTAATGTTATTCCAATCACCAAGTTCGGACCTTACCTCCTCGTAGTCGGTCACTGCGAAACCATCATCGGAGGAAAAGGGAAAAAATGGCAAAATGTGAAGTAAGGTAGCTGTGTTCTTGAGATGGGAATCTAGAAAACGTTTGAGTACCTTGAGTGGCTTTTCTTTAGGATTATTTATTGTATCCGCGTATGAAATTAATAATATATCAGTCTCGTCCCACAATTGTTGGTAATCGCGTTCCTTGGTGTTTATTTGGGGGAATATCGTCTCTATTTTTTGAGCAAGTTGCAAAAAATTATGTTTTGGATAAATCGACCGCAAATGTTTTTCTAAAATGCTATTCACAAAATAATTCTTATAATATTTGATCAAAGAAATAAAAACTAATTCAAAACAAAGAAAATCCCTTTATTTTAACAAGATATTGTATGTTTTTTTAATTAAAAGGAGATTTTCAGTATACATTTGTTTTTACCCATTAAAATTCCACAAAACCTTAAGTTTGGGACTCAGCATTTTTTTACCGTTTCCGCAGTTAAATACTTAACCTAAAGCTGTATAATTATATGACATTTTATCGGACATTATCTTACGTGAGATATTTCAAAAAATTCAACCTTTGAGAGAAGTTTTATGGAGTTTGACGAAAGGGAAAAGCTAAAAGAAGCACTCAGATTGGAAGGGAAAAAAGCAGGGATTATTCCCGTTGAACGCCCTCTGAACGAGGAGGGGCGCGTAAAAGAGGTAAAAAGATTAGGTCTGCTGGACCGAGATCTTGCCGGGGAGCAAAAATATAGTTCTCTCGCGCTAGTAGCATCTTATTTAACGGGGAGTAAACTCGGGTTTATTAATATTCTTGGGTCCGACATACAGCAATGTAAAGCAACCTTTGGCCTTACTTCAGAGGAAAGTGAATTTGTTGCCGAGGTTCCAAGGGATATTTCAGTATGTCAGTATAGTCTCGCGACACCAAACCAACCATTGGTTATAGAAGACCTTAAGGAGGATAAACGAACTAAGGACTTTTTTAAGATGGAGGTCTACAAAGACCTTCGTTTTTATGCTGGCACTCCTTTGGTAACGAGCAAAGGTTTTGCGATAGGAACACTATGCGTTGCGGATGTTAAGCCAAAAAAAATTAATGAAAAGCAGATTGAATGTCTGAGGCTATTAGCTGACAATATCGTGGAGATGATGGAGTCAGATGACTCAACATTCGCTGACAAGGCAATTCAAGTAAAAGACGCATCCAGTGAGACAAAAAAAATAGATACGAAATATTTTTCTTCAGCATCTGTTCTTTTTGCCGATTTTATAGGGTTTACTAAGCATGCTGAAATTTTAGACCCGGGTGAACTTTTGGAGACACTTAGTGGCTTTTTTAAGGGTTTCGATCAGATCGTCAACAAACATTCTGTTATGAAAATAAAAACGATAGGGGATTGTTATATGTGTGCAAGTGGGCTTCAAAATAATCAATCCCACGCCATTGAAATTTGTAGAACTGCCTTGGATATGATTCAATTTGTTGATGGAATGAACATGCAGAGAAAGGTTATGGGAAAAACAGTTTGGAATATAAGAATAGGAATTCATTCCGGACCATTAATCTCAGGTGCGGTAGGAAATGCGGTTGATGTTTGGGGAGACACAGTCAATATCGCATCTAGAATGGAGGAGTCCGGAGTGTCGGGTAAAATTCATATTTCCCAAAAAACCGCCAATTATTTAGGAGGTCTAGCTAATGTTGTGCCTAGATCCTCGGTTAATTTAAAAAATAAGGGAATTTTTGATACTTTTTTCCTTGAGAGCCTAAGTCAGGGATAGTTTGATGATTACGGCGTCAGACACCTTATTACAAAATAAAGTAGCTATTGTTACTGGCGGTAATGGTGGGATCGGATTTGGAATAGCCGAAGGACTGTTAGCTGCGAGCTGTGCCGTGATCATAGCAGGAAGAGATAGAAAAAAAAATGAATCGACGCTAGAAAAATTAAGAAAAACTCACACCGAATGTAAAGGTTTTGTTTTTGATGCAAACAGTGAATCTTCGAGAGAAAACCTAATTGATTTTGCTCTTAAGACCTATGGAAGAGTGGATATTTTAGTAAATAATGCCGGAATCACAAGGCGGAGTTTAGAGCCAGACTTGTTGTCGGATTTGGATTGGAGGCAGGTTATTGATACGAACCTTAATTCCATTCATTACCTTACGTCAGCACTTGTCCCAAATATGAAAAAGGCCGGCAGTGGAAAAATAATTAACATTGGGTCCATGATGTCTATTTTTGGGTCCGGCTATGCAGCATCATATTCTGCAAGTAAGGGAGGGGTAGTTCAATATACAAAAAGTTGTGCCGTTGCGTGGGCAAAATATAATATCCAGGTTAACGCGATATTGCCGGGTTGGATTGATACTCAGATGACAGATGGATTGAAAACTAGCGCTCCAGTTCGCTATCAAGAGATTACAGGTAGAATACCGGCTAACCGGTGGGGGCGACCTGAGGATATGGCGGGAATTGCTGTTTTTTTGTCCAGTCAAATGTCAGATTATATTACTGGGGCTGCGATTCCGGTGGATGGTGGTTACAGTGTTTACTAGGGGATTTTAATATGCTTTCTTTTTCACTAAAAATGTGGGGTCTAAATATATGTTTTTTTATGATGTTTTTTCACCCGATCATAGTTGTTAGTGGTGAGTCAAGCTTCGATGATTTGATTCGAAAGGGAGGTATATGGCTTGAAAAATCAACAGATTCTCCATTTACCGGGAAAATGAAAGGTCTAATGCTTGGCCTTTCCAGAGGGTGTAAAGGGTGTAAGACCTATCAAGGGAGACTGGTCGAGGGCAAACCGCAGGGTAAGTGGGATTATTTTCATGATAACGGACAGCTATACCAAAGTAAGGTATTCAGAAATGGAAAACTAAATGGAGAGTTTGTGTCTTATTACTACGATGGGGGGTTATGTCAAAAGGGCGAGTATATAAGTGGAAAAATGATTGGAGAATGGGAGCGTTACAATAAAAACGGTACGAGTTGGATAAAAAATGACCGATCACCGGAATGTGATATGTGTCTTTGTAGTTCGGAACATCCCGACTAGTTTTTCGTTTACGTAAGGAGTTTTGCAACATAGAACTATTTAGCGGTCAAGAAAGAGAAAAAATGAAATATAAGGTATATTTATCTGGTGAAATTCACACCGATTGGCGTGAAGAAATAATGCAGCAAACAAAAGTTTTAAATTTAGAGATAGAATTTCATAGTCCTGTCACCAATCACAAGAAATCTGATGATTGTGGTGTCGAAATAATGGGGCAAGAGTCTAACAAATTTTGGCACGACCATAAGGGAGCCAAATTAAATGCGATTCGAACAAAAAAGGGGATAGATGATGCCGACATAGTCGTTATTAGGTTTGGTGATCGGTACAAGCAGTGGAACGCAGCTTTTGACGCAGGCTATGCTGCCGCGAAAAATAAATCAATGATTATTATGCATGGAGAAGAGACGCAGCATGCTCTAAAAGAGATTGATTCTGCAGCTAGTGCAGTAGTACAAAGGCCTGAGCAAGTCGTGGAAATATTTAAATATTTATTCACAGAAGAATAATGAAACAGATAATTGCAATTGGCGGCGGTGGCTTCGGTAGAAATCCGGGAGAGGGGGTTATAGAGACATACATTCTCAATCAATCCAATAAAAGTAATCCTAATATTTGTTTTATACCAACAGCAACTGGTGATAGCGAAAGTTATAAGGTTAGTTTCTACTCGACTTTTTCTCATTTAAAATGTCAAGTTACTCATTTGGATATGTTCAGGAGAACACCTAACCTAAGAAAAAAAATAGAGCAGCAAGATATAATTTTTGTAGGCGGTGGAAACACCAAAAGTATGCTGGCGGTTTGGAGGGATTGGGGACTAGATAGTTTATTAAAAGAGGCTTATGAAAGAGGTGTCATAATGAGTGGTGTAAGTGCGGGAGCTATATGTTGGTTTGAAAAAGGAATTACGGATTCTTGGGAAGAGGATCTTTTTTTACTCCCTTGCCTTGGTTTCGTAGATGGTATCTGCTGTCCGCACTATGACGAAGAAAAAGACAGGAAACCAGCTTTGAAAAAAATGCTAAAAAGGGATCTCCTGCAGGATTGTTTTTGCATTGAAGGAGATGCCGCGTTGCATATAAAAAATGGGGACATTTCACATTCCATATCTTTTGGTAAAAATAAAAAATCATTTCGCACTAAGTTGAAAAATGGCAAATATTTTGAAGAAAAAATATCATCTATTGATATTAGAAAAAAATAAATCAAGGTCTAATAGATTATTATTAAATTAACATCTTTCCAGCTTGAGGAATACATAAATGAGTGTTGCATCGAAAAGAATCATTTCCGTTGTTGGAGCTAGTGGTTTGGTCGGCTCGAATATCGTTAGGGAAGCCCTCAAGAGAGGATATAGCGTAAATGGGACAATGCGAAATAGTGCTGACCCAAAAAAAGAGTCGTATTTAAAAAAATTGCCAGGAGCTGAAAAAAATTTAAATCTATTCGATGCAAATATGAATGATTTTGATTCATTTTCAAATGCTTTTGCTGATGTTGACTGTGTGTTTGTT
>PAHB01000024.1 GCA_002704665.1 Pseudomonadota bacterium | reverse complement strand
TTTTTTAAAATTTGCTGTTTTTGAACAGAGTCATTCTAAATCGTGAGGTGGTAATGAAATTAGCAGGAAAGAAATTTGTTGTAGTGGGAGGTGGTGGCTTGATAGGCTCGCATACAGTGGACCTGCTTTGTAAAGAAGATATATCCGAGGTCATTGTTTATGATAATTTTTTTAGAGGGTCAGAAGAGAATTTAGCCAACGCACTAAAAGATCCTAGAGTAAAAATATGTGATTTTGGCGGCGATATTTTACATTCAGATATTCTGAATGATGTTTTTGCGGGAATTGATGGTGTTTTCCATTTTGCTGCACTTTGGTTACTGCAGTGTCACGAATATCCACGGAGTGCTTTTGACGTAAATATTCGGGGAACATTTAATGTCATGGAGGCTTGTGTTAAGCAGTCAGTGGCTCGTTTGGTTTACTCTTCCTCTGCTAGCGTTTATGGTGATGCGTTACATGAACCCATGAAAGAAGATCACCCTTACAATAACAAAAATTTTTACGGAGCCACAAAAATTGCGGGTGAAGCTATGTTAAATGCGTTTCACCATAGATATGGCTTAAATTATGTAGGTTTAAGATATATGAATGTGTACGGACCTCGTCAGGACTATCACGGAGCTTATATAGCAGTTATTATGAAAATGTTAGATGCTATTGACCAAGGTGAGTCTCCAACGATTTTTGGAGATGGATCTGAAGCATTTGATTTTGTTGCAGTAGAAGATTGTGCTTACGCAAATATTTGTGCGATGAAGGCTGATGTTGTGAACAAAAATTATAATGTAGGAACCGGTTTTAGAACATCGTTAAAAGAACTTGCGGAGAAATTGATCCAGTTAACAGGCACAGATCTGCCAATTCAGTTTGCACCCCGTAGTCAAGCAACCCTAGTCAGAAACCGTATTGGTGACCCCACTTTGGCTGAAAAAGATATAGGTTATCAGGCCCAAATAGATTTGGAAGTCGGATTGAGAGGTCTAATCAGTTGGCGAAAAAATCATAAAGAGGAAGTTGCAGCAAGACGACGAGCAGCAGGAATAACTGATTAAAGAGAGAAAAATATGACTGAGTACAATATACCTATTGCTAAAACCCAGTTAACCTCAGATGAGATTTCGTCTGTACTTGAGCCTCTAAAGAGCGGTTGGCTGGTGCAAGGTCCAAAAGTAGGGGAATTTGAGGAAAAATGGTGTCAATTTACAAACGCTAAACATTCTATCGCGGTTACGTCATGTACTTCTGCATTACATCTCTCTCTCGAGGCTTTGGATTTTGGTGAGGGTGACGAAGCCATTGTTCCTGCTTTCACGTGGATTTCTACGGCTAATGTTGTTGAGCATCTGCGGGGTAAGGTTGTATTTTGTGATATTGATTTAAACACTTTTAACCTAGATGTTAGTAAAATTGAAGAGTTGATAACACCTTCTACTAAAGTAATTATTCCAGTTCATTTGTTTGGCCTACCAGCAAATATGGAGCCTATTCTGAGTATTGCAAAAGCGCATAACTTAAAAGTGGTTGAAGATGCAGCCTGCGGATTCGGAAGTCAATATCGTGGAAGACATGTAGGGCTTTTTGGAGACACCGGCTGTTTTAGTTTTCATCCACGAAAATCTATAACGACCGGTGAAGGTGGAATGATTACAACTGAGAATGACGAACTGGCAAAAAAATTACGTTGTCTTAGAGATCACGGAGCAGAATTATCAGATCTGCAAAGACATGTTGGACCGCGCCCATATCTTTTGGCAGATCACCCATTGGCTGGGTATAACCAGAGAATGACAGATATACAAGGCGTTCTTGGATCAACTCAGATGGATAGAGCTGGTAAGATTCTAGAGGAAAGAAGGCAACTGGCATCAAATTATAACGATGCTTTTGTAACTCTTGAGTGGTTAAGGACCCCTACGCCAACACCGGATTTAATTCATGGTTATCAAAGTTATCCCTGTCTTTTCGCTCCGCAAAAAATTGATTTAAAATCCGTGGCTGACATAAATTTAAAACGAAACTCATGGATGGAAAAATTACAATCAATTGGTATATCTACTCGACCGGCTACTCACGCTGTTCATATGCTAAGTTATTACAAAAACAAGTATGGTTTGAAGCCATCAGATTATCCTAATTCCTATATTGCTAACGATTGTAGTGTATCGTTCCCTCTTTATAATGGTATGACTTCCTCAGAGCAAAATTTTGTGATAGATGCTATCTCAGGGGCGACATTCTAAATGTGCGGAATCGCCGGTATGGTAAATTTAGGTAAAGAATCAGTTTCCCCGGTTCTTTTAAAAAAAATGACTGACTCAATTGTCCATCGTGGACCAGATGGTGAAGGTCAATGGATCAACAAAAATGTTGGAATTGGCCACAGGCGTTTAGCAATATTAGATTTAAGCCCAGCAGGTCATCAACCGATGATCAGTCAAAATGGTAAGTTTGTTTTGAGTTATAACGGGGAAATTTATAATTTTAGGGAAATAAGAGCACAATTAGAATCCTGCGGATATCAATTTCGATCTAATTCAGATACCGAAGTGGTATTAACATCTCTGATCGAGTGGGGTATTGATGCGTTACAAAAATTTAATGGAATGTTTGCCTTAGCGTTCTTTGATATAGAAAATCGCGAATTATTTCTTGCAAGAGACCGTTACGGAATTAAACCTCTTTACTACGCGTCGCAAAATAACATATTCACATTTGGATCAGAACAAAAAGCTATTTTAACGTTACCTAAGTTCGAGAGAGATTTAAATAAGTCTGCATTGTTAGAGTACTTTACTTTTCAAAATATTTTCACAGAACAAACTTTAGTTGAAGATGTTTACACCTTGCCCAGCGGTAGTTTCATGGTGATAAATACAGAAACAGGGATAACAACAATTACGAAGTATTGGGATTATGACTTTGAGGAGCCAAATAAAAAAATCGCGGAAAAAGATTATGTTGAAAATTTAGACTTCTTGTTTCAACAGGCCGTAAACAGGCAATTAATTAGTGATGTGGAGGTTGGTGGGTATTTGAGTGGCGGAATGGATTCGGGAGCTATTACCGCTATTGCAAGTCAGTCTATTAGCGGATTAAAGACTTTTACCTGTGGATTTGACTTGAGCTCTGCATCGGGAATTGAGCTCACATTCGATGAAAGACAAAAAGCAGAGGCCATGTCAGCAAAATTTAAAACGGAACATTACGAGATTGTACTAAAAGCTGGAGATATGGAGCGCTGTTTACCAACAATGGCTTACCATTTAGAGGAACCTAGGGTGGGCCAAAGTTATCCGAATTTCTATGCGGCAAAGTTGGCTAGTAAATTTGTAAAAGTGGTCTTAGCTGGAAGTGGGGGAGATGAACTTTTTGGTGGCTATCCATGGCGTTATTATCGAGCAGCAAATGCTAAAGATTTTGAAAATTATATAGATCAATATTATAGGTATTGGCAAAGACTGGTAGAAAATCGCCACTTAAAAAAAATTTTTTCTCCTATTTGGACGGATGTCAAGCATATACTCACAAGAGATATTTTTCGCGATGTTTTTGTATCCCATAGAACGATTCCAAGTTGTCCTGAGGATTATATTAACTATTCTCTTTATTTTGAGGCTAAAACATTCTTGCATGGTTTATTTTCAGTTGAAGATAAGTTGTCTATGTCTCATGGTTTAGAAACAAGAGTGCCATTTATGGATAATGATCTTGTTGATTTTGCAATGTCTTGTCCTGTTAACTTAAAACTAAATAATCTGACGAATGTGCTAAGAATCAATGAAAATGAGATAGGCTCAAAACAAAATCAGTATTTTAAAAAAACTAATGACGGAAAAAGTATTCTGAGAAAAATGATGAGTCGTTATATCCCGAGGGAGATAGTAGAGGCTCAAAAACAGGGGTTTTCTTCTCCTGACGCAAGTTGGTTTCAAGGGGAAAGTATAGACTTTGTGAAGCGAATTGTTTTTGATGAGAAATCCTTAATCTATAATTATCTAGATCCGATTCCCATAAAAAAATTAGTATCAGAGCACCTTTCCGGAGAAAACAATCGAAGGCTTTTTATTTGGTCTCTGATTAGTATCGAAAAGTATTTGCAAACCGATTGGTAAGCATAAAAATTATATCGATATTTAGGATTTTAAATTTTCTTACGAGCAGGATTCCCGAATACAATAGTCTGAGCGTCGACTGATTTGGTTACAATAGCACCCATTCCTAAAGTTGCGCTTTCTCCTATTGTGATTCCATCTCTAACCATTACTCCAGGAGCTATCCAAGAATTTTTTCCTATTTGTACGCTTCCACAGATAACCACATGAGAGCATATTATAGTGTTTTTTCCGACATTAACGTTATGAGCAATGAAAGAAGAATCATCAATTTTAACGCCATTATTAACTAGAGTTGACCCAAGGGTGCCTCTATTGATGCAGGTTAAGGCGCCTACTTCAACTCCATCTCCGATTACGACATTTCCAATGTGTGGGATTCGTATATAATCTTCCTCAACTTTTTCATAACCGAATCCGTGACCACCAATAATACAGTTAGCGTTTAGCATGCACTGTTTCCCTATTTGAGTGTTTTTTTGGATAATCACACCATGATCTATAATCGAGTTCTTTCCGATGATAACATTGTCACCAATTACGCAATTGTGGCCGATACGCACTCCAGAATGAATTTGACAATTAGTTCCTATTTTGGCGGACTCTGAAATATCATGAATTGTAATGTCATTAAAAAAGTTTTCGAGTATTTTTGCAAAAACGAGCCTAGGGCGCTCAACCTTTACCACCTGTGTTTTACAATTCATAGGAATCTTAATGTTAGAGGGAGCTATTAGGACAGCTGCCTTCATAGTATTCCAATCTATATTATCTTTGCTACACCAATTTAATGTGTTTGGTTCATTTTCATCTAAATCACATAGAAAAATCTCTTTCAACTGAGATAAAGGTTCTAAACTAACTGAAAATTCGTTATGAAGAAATTTGCAGAGTTCTGTAACGTTAATTTTATGCACTTTTTCTATCCTTTTTTTTCTTTTATTTCGTCGTTGAAGGGTGTTAGATTAAATATAGATTCTTTTTTGTTTAGATCAGCGAAAATATATTGTTAACTGATATCAAATCGATATCATTGTTTGTAGGAAAGTGCATGGTTTGTAAGTATATTATGTACATATTTGTCGGTTGACTCTAGATTTTATTATGAATCGATATTTTTGACCGAAAATTATTGACGTGATCGTTTAAGGTTATAAATTTATTATTTGTTTGGAGTATTTTTTCTAATAAATATCGTACTCCTTTTTTATTATAGTCGGTTTTAAAAGTGCTTAGTTTTTTATAATTTCTTAAACTTGATTTCGCTGCCTGTACTTGTTCCATACTGGAGGTGTTGATAAATATATGGAAAGGATGAAATGCCAAAACGTATAGTTTGCTTGGATTAATATTTTCAAAATCAATAGTTAGATTATTATCAATAACTCGTTGCATATCTGAAACTTGAAATGGAACTCTCACTATACCAGAGTAATCATAAAACGAGTCTGATTGGTACGGATAATAAACGCTCGAGTCATACAAAATACCTTTTTGGCTGCAGTGAAGAATGCAGTGGGCATTGTGACCAAGTGAATGAAAACGGACACCCGTAGATTTAGGATATAAGTCTATTAACCTATTAATTATAGTTTTATAATTTTCACCTTTACCCTCGAAATTAGGGTTAAAGTTTGGGTGAATCCCCACTTCATGATCATCTACCATGTGGTCACTAACAATTTTACTTTCATGTGTAGCAAAAAAAGTCCCTTTTGCCCCTGATTTCGCAAGAAGCTCCAGGAGATCAGTCAAAATAAAATCTGACGCCCAATCTATATCAAAGGTCAAAGCAATCATAATAATTCCTGTCGTGTGGTTGATGTAAAAATTATCCTTGATTAGCCTTGTAAAGACGCTTTTCTTGCGGCAGAGAAAATTCAGAAAAACTAGCTGGTACTCGTACGTCCATGCCAATTCTTTGGCGAACCACTTTATCCATTGAGTTGATAAGCGACGAAGGAATAGCTCGGCAGAGGTCAATTTGTTGTTTCATAAATGATCTTGAGTAAACAATGGTAATTCCTCTTCGAGGTAACTTAGTAAGATTTTTGCCGCCACAGTGCCACATTAATGAGTCAAACATTACTATATCGCCTGGTTCTGCTGTAATCCGAACGGCCTTTGTCTCAAAATAATCGCTTGACGGAGCCTCCTCTAAATGGTGGCTTCCGGGAAGAAGCATAGTTCCCCCGTTTTCGGTCTTAAATTCGTCAAGGCATACCAGCGCCTGTAACATCAAGGGATAATCTTGATTGTAAAATCGTGGACAATCTCGATGAAGTTTTGATGCGTTGTTTCCTTGGTAAGGCATCAATTTGACCCCATTGTATGAATGAATAATAGCTGTCGGAGAAAGAATTTCGTCAACAATTAAATTTAGTGTAGGGTTTGCTAATACATCTAAAAAACTTTCACCCCTTCCGATTAGCTGGTGAACGATATCGTTAAAATGGTAGCTGTCGTAATTTTCTATTTCTTGTCTATCCTGCTCAATTGCCAAGTCCAATTCGGCTTTAAGTGATAAAATGAGTTCGTTTTTCAAAACACCTTCTAGTTTACAAAAGCCAAGGGTTTTAATGCTATATCTGGTTTCTTCAAGTGATATTTTTTTCTTCATAATCTAAACTTCATATATGACTAACAAAAATTTTGGCAAATTTCTCTCTTATTATACCTTTCGTTTAACGATGTGATTTTCTTCAACAGATTTCGTTACAGTTATTCCAGAGGCGATTGTTGCTCCTTCCCCAATTTCGATGCTAGGCTCGATGAATATTCCCGTACCAAATTTCACTGAGTCACCAATCGTTACTCCACCGGAAGTAAGAACCCCTGGGCCGAACGTACAATGATTTCCTAAAATACAATGGTGTTCGATATTTGCGTATGAACTTATGAAATTATTATTTCCAATCTGCGCGTGGGGACCTATCCTGCTTTGTCCAAGAATTATATTTCCTTCTCCAATAGATACATTGTTTCCAATGCGAACCGACGGATCAATTAAATTAACAAGTCTGACTCCTTCTTTTTTTAACGCCTCGAAAATAGTCTTCCGTGCTGGAAGAGACGTTACTGCAATAGCTGCCGAGTCAAAAACATTATTTTGTAATAAGAGTTTTATTTCATTAATTTTTCCGATTACTTTCATTCCCCACAAGCTTTTACCCTGCAAATCATGACGGTCATCGCATATCCCTACGCACTCAAAAAAGGGAGTTTGAGAAATAACATCCTCCAGTAATGTTGCAGCTGTTCCCCCACCGATAATTAAGATTCGGCCACGAGACATTGATTTTTTTATAATTTCTGGTTGGCGATCCTTTGAATGCTCATTTATCTCTTTTTTACGAATAAAATCTAATACATTTTGTTTGGAAATTATCTGAAACCCAACAAAATCATCAATAGATAGTTGATATTCTTCCATTATTTTTTTTGCTGCATTAGAAACTCGCACTTTTGCGTTATCTTTTGCCAACGGCTTGCTATCAGTTGTTTGTCCCTTAAGAAAAAAATTATTAGGAAGCTGTTTTTTCAATGATATGGCAACGATGCAGGTTCCAACACTGACATTGTTTCCCTCAGATACGTTATAGAATACATATCCATCCGAAGGAGCCTCAATTTCATGAACTGTTTTTGAGGACTCGTAGGAAACTATTGTTTCTCCTTTTTTTACATAGTCACCATCTTTTCTTGTTACTTCAGTGATTACATATTCATCATCACTGGCGTTTTCTTTATTTACTAAAATAGGAAAAATTGATTTTTCGACCATGGTCACATCGCTGTTTCAATTGCTTTATATATACTTGCTTTATTGGGTAACAACTCGTTCTCCGCTTTTATGGAGGAAGGTATAATGCCATTATTAGAGAGGCGTATCAGTCGATCCAAATTAACACCCTGTTCGATTATTCCTGAAACCAATTCAGACCCATAGGCCGCTCCACCAGGACCTTCTTCTATTATTAACAGTTTATGAGTAACATTAACAGATTCCAAAATAGGTCCTACGTTCGGCGTGCTGATGACAGAAGGGACTATTATCTCACATATGAACTCGTGTTCGTCAAACGCCTTTGCTGTCGCTGCTAAAACATCATCAATCACTCCACCATAACAAACTATCGAGAGTTGTGGTTGAACGTTTGGTATTTTAATTTTTATTGTCGGGAATAATTCGTCAGATGAAAATAAGTCAAACCCAACAGGTATCCCTTCACCAAAAGTCTGCGTGTAGAGTACCTTATTTTCGATAACTAAGACTGGTTGGTCTATTTTATTCAATAATTTAGTATAAATAATCGCAGGATCAAGAAATTTATTTAAAACCACTACTAGTAAGCCAGGGATTCCGA
>PAHB01000023.1 GCA_002704665.1 Pseudomonadota bacterium | reverse complement strand
CGGCGGAAATTTTTGAGAAATACCTTCATACTCGGTACGTAGGGCAAAAACGTTTTTCGCTCGAAGGCGGGGAGAGTCTCATAGTAGCTCTTGACCAAATGCTGCAGAGAACCGGTGCGAGCGGTGTCGAAGAGGTTGTCATAGGCATGGCGCACAGGGGAAGACTTAATGTCTTAGTAAATACTTTGGGAAAGACTCCAAACGATTTGTTCTCTGAGTTTGAGGGAAAATATGAAGATAGCTTAGATGAATCTCTTACTCAAGGTGATGTTAAATATCATCAAGGATTTTCCTCGGACGTGATTACACCAGCTGGGCCTTTGCACATATCTCTATCCTTTAATCCATCTCATCTTGAAATAGTTAATCCAGTAGTTGAGGGTTCAGTAAGGGCGAGGCAGCACAGGAGAAAAGATCGTGACGGTAAGGAGGTTGTTCCCGTCTTAATTCATGGTGATGCTGCTTTTGCAGGTCAAGGTGTTGTTATGGAGACGTTAAATCTTTATAAAACGCGGGGCTATAAAACGGGTGGAACGGTACATATAGTGTTAAATAACCAAATCGGTTTCACCACTTCAGATCCACGCGATACTGGATCGACCTTGTTTTGTACTGATGTTGTCAAAATGATCGAGGCTCCAGTGTTTCATGTAAACGGAGATGATCCAGAGGCGGTCGCCCTAGTTACAGAGATCGCTGTCGATTTTAGGATGACGTTTGGTAAAGATGTAGTGATTGATTTAGTTTGTTTTCGTAAACTTGGGCACAACGAGCAGGATGAACCTATGGTTACCCAACCAATGATGTATCGTTTAATAAAAAAACATCCAGGAACTCGGAAAAAATACGCTGACAAGCTCTGTGCTCAAGGAATACTACAGCATGAGCAAGTGGAGAAAATGATACAAAAAAGACGGGCGTCCCTTGATGCTGGAGTTGACGACAATAAGAGTATTTTGGCAAATCATACGCCACCTCACAGTGTCGATTGGAAACCCTACAAAAACATTCCTTGGACTTTTAAAGTAGGCACAGGCCTTACGAAAAATGAACTGCGAAAGCTCAGTGATAAAATAACCGCTATACCTGACAATTTTAAACTTCATTCTAGAGTCGAGAAAGTTGTCGCTGATCGGAGGGCGATGGGGTCTGGAAAGTTAGCGCTTGATTGGGGCATGGCAGAAAATCTGGCTTATGCATCACTTTTGCAAGAAGGTTTTGCTGTAAGAATTTCCGGGCAAGACGCTGGACGAGGCACATTTTTCCATCGACATGCAGTTCTTCATGACCAAAATCGTGCTGATCGCTACGCTGGTACTTATATACCGCTGCAACACGTTAGCGATAATCAGCCGGAGTTTGTTGTTATTGACTCTCTTCTGTCTGAGGAAGCGGTACTTGGTTTTGAATACGGATATGCTACTGCTGAGCCCAACGAACTTGTAATTTGGGAGGCGCAATTTGGTGATTTTGCAAATGGTGCGCAAGTGGTTGTGGATCAATTCATTGCATCTGGTGAGGCAAAGTGGGGACGTATTACTGGATTAGTTATGATGCTTCCACATGGCTATGAAGGGCAAGGTCCCGAGCACTCGTCGGCTAGACTAGAGAGGTACTTACAACTTTGCGCTGACTATAATATGCAGGTTTGTGTCCCATCTAATCCAGCCCAAATGTTTCACTTGTTGCGGCGGCAAATGCTAAGACCGTACAGAAAGCCCCTGATAATAATCACTCCAAAAAGCTTGCTCAGGCATAAAGAGTCAGTTTCATCTTTAGATGAGCTGACGTCAGGCACATATCAAGTGGTTATCGGTGATGATACAATCACCAAACCTGATGAAGTTAGTCGAGTTGTCTTTTGTAGTGGTAAAATATTCTACGAGCTAAAGGCAGCTCGTAAGGAGCATAAGATCAAAGATATTGCATTAGTGCGAATCGAGCAGTTATATCCATTTCCGCATGACGCCTTCAAAGCCCAACTTGAGTTCTATAAAAACACAAAAGAGGTGGTTTGGTGTCAGGAAGAGCCAAGTAATCAAGGAGCTTGGCATAGAATCCAGCATTACTTGTTGCGACATCTTCAGCCGCATCAAAAATTAAGCGACGCTCAAAGAGCCTCGGCAGCTAGCCCTGCCGGAGGATATATGGGCCTTCATAATGTCAGGCAAAAAGAGGTAATTGAAACAGCGTTATCTGTGGGTATTTAGTGTTGTAAAAAAACTTTAAGGAAAAAAAATGCTTATTGAGGTAAAAGTTCCAACGCTCTCCGAATCGGTAGCTGAGGCAACGTTGCTTGCTTGGAACAAAAAACAAGGCGAGTCAGTTTCTCGGGATGAAAATTTGATTGATATTGAAACAGATAAAGTTGTTCTAGAATTGCCTGCTCCCGAGTCCGGAGTTTTAGCAAAAATAATCAAATCGGAGGGTGATACAGTTGTTGCCGAGGAGATCATCGCGCACATCGATACCTCGGTGCAACCAGGTAAAAAGGAAAAACAGACAAACGACAAACAAAACGATAGTCGGGAAATCGTTGAAACAGAGAAGAAAAATGACGAAGTGGCGATAGTGTCGGGCGGGGCGAGTGTAATGCCTTCAGCCAAAAAAATTGCTGCAGAGTCAAACCTACCCTTGCAAGACGTGAAGGGTACCGGTCGGGGCGGTAGAGTAACAAAAAGCGATGTGTTGAACCATATTAATGATGGAAAAGTCGATCAACAACGATCGAATTCCGATAAGTCTCCCGGCTCTGGTGAAATAATGGGTTCAAATATAGAAGATCGTACGGAAGAGAGAGTTCCTATGTCTCGATTACGTCAAAGGGTTGCAGAACGATTAGTGGAGTCACAAGGGACCGCAGCGATTTTATCGACTTTTAACGAAGTTAACATGGATCCAGTAATAGCATTAAGAAAAAAATATAAAGAAAAGTTTGAGATGGAGCATGGCATCAAACTGGGGTTCATGTCTTTTTTTGTTAAGGCTGTTGTTCACGCGCTCAAGAAATACCCTATTGTGAACGCTTCAGTTGATGGGACAGATATTGTGTATCACGGATTCTTTGATATCGGTATTGCTGTCGGAAGCCCTCGCGGGCTAGTGGTACCAATCCTTAGAAATGCGGATCAGTTAAGTTTTGCAGATGTTGAAAAGAGTATCAACGATTTTGGACAAAGAGCACAAGCGGGTAAGTTGACAATTGAAGAATTAACAGGCGGAACCTTCTCTATTTCAAATGGAGGTGTTTTTGGCTCTATGCTATCGACTCCGATTATCAATCCGCCACAATCAGCCATTTTAGGTATTCATGCAACAAAAGACAGACCGGTCGTAGAGAATGGTGAGGTTGTTATCAGACCTATGAATTACCTCGCTTTATCTTACGACCATCGAATAATCGATGGAAGAGAAGCGGTATTATTTTTGGTTGCAATAAAAGATTCTTTAGAAGATCCTTCAAGGTTACTTTTGGAAATTTGAAAGAATTGAAAAAAACATAATTTTTATAAATAAGGCGGCAATTATAAAGGCATACAGCGATGACAAAAAGTTTTGATGTGGTTGTTATTGGTGCGGGACCGGGTGGATACGTTGCAGCGATTCGATCGGCGCAATTGGGACTGAAGGTTTGTTGTGTTGACGATTTTAAGGACCATAATGGAAACAGCAGTCTTGGTGGCACCTGTCTGAATGTCGGGTGTATTCCTTCCAAGGCGATGTTAGAGTCGTCAGAAAATTATGAAAAGGCAGCCCACAAATTTGATGAGCACGGTATAAACATTAGAGGTATCACTGTTGACATCCCTACGATGTTGGAAAGAAAAGACAAAATAGTCAGTCAATTTACAGGTGGGATCGGAATCCTTTTTAAGAAAAACAAAGTTACCTCGATACATGGAAGAGGGCGTTTTGCGGCCAAAACAAGCAGTGGTTACGAAATTGAGGTAGTGAATGGGGAGGTGCGGGAAACTATTCACGGAGTCAATGTCATAGTGGCAACAGGCTCGCTCCCACGGCCACTTCCAGGTCTCGAAGTTGATAACGAATTGGTTTGTGATAACGTTGGCGCGCTCTCCTTTTCAAAGGTTCCAAAAAGGCTGGGGGTGATAGGTGCAGGGGTCATAGGTCTTGAGATGGGAAGTGTTTGGAAAAGGTTGGGTTCCGATGTGACAATTTTAGAAGCCATGCCTGAATTTCTTAATCTTGTGGATCGATCCGTAGCTAAGGAGGCTAAAAGAGCTTTTACCCAATCGCTAGGTTTAAAAATTTTTACAGGTGTTAACATCAAAGATGTGAGGGTGAGAAAAAAATCGGTAGAAGTTCTTTATGAAGATTCTGAATCGGAGCAAAAAATTGTTTTTGATAAACTAGTAGTTTCTATTGGCAGAATCCCAAACTCGGCAAATATTGGAGCAGAGAACGTCGGTTTAATAATAGACGAGAAGGGAGTTATTCCCGTTGACGAAAAAAATTGTACGAATTTAGACGGGGTTTATGCTATCGGTGATGTTGTAAGGGGGCCTATGCTGGCTCACAAATCCTCCGAGGAGGGTGTGGCCGTTGCCGAAACTATTTCAGGACAACACGGCCATGTTAACCTAGACACGATTCCTTGGGTCATATACACATCCCCGGAAATCGCATGGGTTGGCAGAACAGAGCAGGATTTAAAAGAATCTGGAGTCAGTTATAAGATTGGACAGTTTCCTTTTAGCGTTAGCGGACGTGCGAGAGCAATAGGGGAAACTGGAGGCTTTGTAAAGATGATAGCAGATGCAACCAGTGATAAGATTTTAGGGGTTCATATCATCGGACCATATGCATCTGAATTAATCACTGAAGCAGTAGTCGCAATGGAATTTGAAGCGACTGCGGAAGACATTGCAAGAATCGTTCATGCGCACCCATCTCTTTCTGAGGCAATTCACGAGGCGGCCTTGGGTGTTGATGGAAGATACCTAAGTTTATAAAGAAAAACCGAGAAGAAATTGGCCTTTAAAGGGGTAATAAACTCAATTAACGAGGCTGCCCAAAAAAAAGGGTTTGAGCTCGACGCAAATCAAATTAACACACTTAACTATCTAGACCCTTTGGTCGAGAGACTTGTTCAATACGAGGATTCAAGTCGTTTTTTTGATTGGTTCCGCAGAGCACAAAAAATGTCTGGGGTCTATATTTGGGGAGGAGTTGGTCGGGGGAAAAGTTTTTTAGTGGATTCGTTTTTCGAATCCGTCCCCATATCTAAGAAGAGGCGTGTGCACTACCATCACTTTATGGTAGGCATTCACCAAGAGTTAAAAAATTTACAAGGAAAAAGAAATCCGTTATCGGTGATTGCTAGGAAAATGCAACATTCTATTAATTTACTTTGTATCGATGAATTTCAGGTTTCCGATATTGGTGACGCAATGATCATGCAAAATTTATTGAATGCTTTTTTCACGTTACCAATAGTCCTAGTTACTACCTCCAATACTCATCCCGATGATTTGTACAAGAGCGGTCTCCAAAGAGAAAGATTTTTGCCAGCTATTGATTTAATTAATGCCAATATGAATGTCGTACAGCTTGATGGTGGAGCTGATTATCGGTTTGCTGCTCTTTCGCACGCAGGCGTTTATCACTCCCCACACTCTGAGCGGTCAAAAAAAAACTTACGGATTGCGTTTGAGAGATTAGCTGGTGTTGACGGAGAGGCTAAGACACTGATGATAAAAAACAGACCGGTAAAGACCGAGAGAGAAGCAAATGGTGTAGTTTGGTTCAGTTTCAAAGAAATATGTGGTGGTCCGCGCGGCCAGGCGGACTTTATACTTGTTGCTAAGGAGTATCACACAGTAATTATATCAAAAATTCCGATATTTACGTTAGAAAATGTTGATCAAAAGCGCAGATTCACTTGGTTGATCGACGAATTATACGATCAAGGCGTTAATATAATCGTATCAGCTGAAGGCTTGATTCATGAATTGTTTGAAAATAGTATACGGGACAGTGAAACTTTAAGAACAGAGTCTAGATTAGTTGAAATGCAGAGTAAGAAGTACCTTTCCCTAGCTCATGGGAAGCAGACGAAAAAAAGGATCAGTGAGCGAAATCCAAAACCAGATCAAAATTAATTTTTATTTTAAGGAAGTGAGTAATGAGAAAATTCAAAGCGTTCAGAATATTTGAGGAGTCTGATGTGGTAGCCGGAAGAATAGTAGAGATGGACGTAGATTCGCTTGATAAGGGGGACATATTAATTCAAGTTAAATATTCTAGTGTTAACTATAAAGATGCGTTAGCTGCGACCGGAACCGGAAGGGTAATTCGGCGATATCCGTGTAATGGTGGGATCGATTTGGCCGGGATTGTTATAGAATCTGAAGATCCCTCATATAAATCGGGAGATGAAGTCATAGCGACAAGTTATGGCATAGGGGTTGATCATGATGGAGGGTATTCTGAGTTAGCGAGAATTCCTTCAAAGTGGGTCCTCCCAATGCCCTCAGGGATGTCAATGTACGAATCCATGTGCTTTGGCACAGCAGGGTTAACAGCAGCCATGGCGGTTCAGCGTTTAGAAGACAATGGTGTATCGCCACATTCCGGTCCAGTGGTAGTTACGGGTGCAACCGGAGGGGTGGGTAGCATAGCAATAGATATCCTTTCTGGGCAAGGCTTTGACGTCACCGCATTGACCGGGAAAAGGGATGAAGAGGACTATTTAAAGTCTTTAGGAGCAAAGGAGGTTTTATATCGACAAGATTTGAATTTAGAAAAGATAAAACCGCTTGGTAAAGAAATCTGGGCTGGCGCCATTGATAATCTTGGAGGGGAAGTGCTTTCCTTAATCACTACACAAATGCAATGGGGAGGAGCAGTTTCTGTGATTGGACTGGCTTCCAGTGCAAAATTTAATGTTACGGTGCTGCCGTTCATTTTAAGAAACGTCAGCGTACTTGGCATTGATTCAGTTAATACACCGTTTGAATTGCGGAAGGAAAGCTGGACGCGACTGGCAAGTAGGTATAAACCTAAAAACATTGATAATGCCGTGTCCATAATATCTCTTGAGGATTTAAACGATACCTTCACAACAATGATGGAGGGTAGGATTAAGGGGCGGAAAGTTGTGAAATTTGATTAAGTTATAACGATCAGGGAGTCATTAGTAATGCAAAATTATAAAGAATTCTATAAAAAATCAATGGAGGATCGTGATGGTTTCTGGCGTGAACAAGCCCGTTTAATAACCTGGAAAAAGGATTTTGATAGCGTTCTTGATTATAAAAATCCTCCTTTTGCCCGTTGGTTCGTCGGAGGAACTACTAATCTTTGTTTTAATGCGGTTGATAGGCATCTTAAAGATAAAGCGAATCAAAGAGCACTGATTTATATATCTACGGAGACCGGTGAAGAAAAGGAATACACCTTTCAGCAGATGTACTCAGAAATCAATTCATGCGCTCTCATGCTCAGTGATTTGGGTGTTTCAAAGGGGGATAGGGTCATCGTATATATGCCAATGATCCCCGAGGCAATTTTTAGTGTACTAGCCTGCGCCAGGATAGGTGCAATACATTGTATAGTTTTCGGTGGTTTTGCTGCAGAAAGTCTAGCTAAAAGAATTGAGGACTCCTCTCCAAAGGTAATAATTACAGCAGACGCCGGAATGCGAGCTGGAAGAGTTATTCCCTACAAACCCCTTGTTGATCAGGCTATTGAAATATCGTCAAAAAAACCTGAGAAGGTCGTGCTGTATACCCGTGATTTATTCTCCGATTTTGATTTTGACTCTAGCAGAGATTTTTACTATCAAAAAAATATAAAAAATTATTACGGAAGATCTATAGATCCGGTCTGGTTGGAATCAAGCGAACCAAGTTACATATCTTATACGTCGGGGACTACCGGGCCGCCAAAGGGTGTACAAAGAGACACCGGTGGGCATGGGGTAGCGCTGGCAGCGTCTATGAAACATATTTATTGTGGAAAATCGGGTGAGACAATGTTTACTACTTCTGATATCGGTTGGGTTGTGGGACATTCCTATATCATATATGGCCCTCTTTTGGCTGGTATGACAACGATAGTTTATGAAGGTCTTCCGAATCGCCCCAGTCCAGGAATTTGGTGGGAAATTGTTGAAAAATACAAGGTGGACGTGATGTTTTCGTCACCGACTGCAATACGCGTATTAAAAAAAGAAAGTCAAAGTTTTATTGAAAAAAATGATATCAGCAGCCTAAAACATCTATTTCTTGCTGGAGAACCGCTTGACGAACCAAGCCATCGTTGGGCTTCAGATGCTTTAAAAATACCGGTAATTGATCATTTTTGGCAAACTGAAACTGGATGGCCTATGCTTACCTCTTTCCCCGGTATTGAAAAAACTCCCATTAAATTTGGTAGTCCATCATTCCCAGCATACGGGTACGATTTAAAAATATTGTCAGAAGTTACCGAGGAAGAGGTTGACGTGGGTGAAAAAGGAGTTGTGGCCGTTGTCCCTCCGCTACCTCCAGGATGTATGACAACCGTTTGGGGAAATGATAAAAGATTCGTAGAGACTTATTTTAAGGATTTTAAATCAGCCCTAATTTATTCAACTTTTGATTGGGGAATAAAAGATCACGAGGGTTATTACTTTATTCTTGGAAGAACTGATGATGTGATAAACGTTGCCGGACACCGTATTGGAACTAGAGAGATTGAGGAAGCCCTGCAGTCGCATCAAAATGTTGCTGAAGTTGCCGTTGTTGGAGTGGAAGATTCCGTAAAAGGACAAATTCCTGTGGCTTTTATTGTTTTAAAAAAATCTGAATTTTCAGCGGCAAAAAGCCAACTTGATCAAGAGGCAGATACGATTGCTAAATCAGTAGCAAACAAGTTAGGTGCAATTGCACGACCGAAAAAAATATATTTTGTAAATATGTTGCCAAAAACGCGTTCGGGAAAATTGCTTCGTCGTAGTATTCAAGCTCTTGCCGAGGGGCGACAACCAGGTGACCTAAGCACCCTAGAGGATCCCAGCGCCCTAGAGGAAATAGCTAAAATATTAAGCTAAAACCTTGACATTTAATGTTTCTTATTTTCGGGGATCATCTCCAGGATTTACATATTTGATTCCACTCGAGGGTCCTTCTCCCATGACTTGAATGATGACCTCTGTTCTTGCCCAAGTATATCGTGGCACATTCCCTTTTGTTGTAAAGAATGCTCCCGTATTGAATTCTCGAAGATTCATTGGATTGGTTTTGTCACCAATTCCTGTCCAATATGTTCCCTTTAGTACAGTAACCGATTGCGCTTCCTCGAAATAGTGCGGTGGCAACTTATAACCAGATGGCATTTTTAATCTGTAGGCATACAGCCCCGGTTTCGAAGGGTCACCATACAGAGTAACTATTCGCATTCCGTAACGGGTGCTTTTTACTCTCTCCCACTTTGTAACCTCAGGGTCAGTAGCAATGTAATTGGTCATCATGACCATTTTCAGTTCGTCTGTTGACTGAGCACTTGATCCAGAAACGATAAAAAAATTAAAAAACAATATCGACGTAAAAAACATAATATTTTTAATCACCGGCCAAATTCCCCTTTCTGACTTTTATTTTATTTGTGATGATGGCATATAATATCATTTTTTTTGTTATCAGCGTCGACTTTAAAAAAACAAGATTAAAACAAAACAATAAGTTTAATATTCTTCAAATTTTCCGTTTGTTTTATATTAATTATTTAACAAATTTTCAATGTATGGGGTAGGATGCTCGGATGAATGAAGTGTTTAATGTGTTAATCCCTCTTCGGGGGCTCGCGCCGTTTTTTTTAAAAATTTTTGTACTTTTCATGGTCACTTTGGTCGCGAGTCATTTTATCGCTATAAAAATTGGAAGTGGAAACCAAAGCGCGTTAGAACTATCAAAAAAATTTAACGCCATTCGAATAATTAGCAAATTTGGGGCAATAATTAGTTTATTGGCGTTATTCATTTTCGGACTACCATATCTTTTGTTTTCGACTTAATGATTGATCATATTATCGCCTCCACAATATCCGGGCATGTCATATAGAAACCCTGTTTTTTTCTCGTCACTTGCCCGCCGTTCTGCATTTTTAATAGCTGAGGATAGATCCTCTAATTTAACACTGCCAAGAAATGTTGAATTATCTTCAAGAATAATAGTTGGTGTGCCATTAACTTTATAATTCTCGCCAAGTTTTTTCAGCTTGAATGTCGGTGAAATGCACGAAGGTTTCAGCTTTTTAGGTAGCGTTCGGGTATCTTGGTACTGTTGCCATGCGTAAAACGGGTCGTCAGCGCAGAATATTTCAGCTGCTGCCCTACTAGATTCGTCTCCTAGGATAGGATAAATAAATAAGTGAATTTTCACATTATTAAGTTTTTTTAGTACTTGATTTTCTAGTTTTTTGCAATATCTGCAATTTGGGTCAGCGAAATACGCCAACTCAGACTTAGCACTACCAATTGTCCATGTGATTGCCAAATCAAGCGGCAAATCTCGAAAATTGTGGACTGAGGTTCTGGTATCTGCGGACGCCCAGGAATAAAAAAAAATGTAAAAGACCAGTAAAGTGGTTACAGATGACAAT
This sequence comes from Pseudomonadota bacterium, assembly GCA_002704665.1. Lineage (GTDB taxonomy): Bacteria > Pseudomonadota > Gammaproteobacteria > Burkholderiales > Eutrophovitaceae. The sequence goes on along the minus strand of PAHB01000023.1, from coordinate 5,362 downwards.
TTTTTAATTGCATTCATAGCTGTGATATTGTATTCCTAAAATCTGCTAAACTTAATCGGAACTAAATTTTACACCATAGGAGGGAAAATAGTATGGCAGGTTCACCAGATCAGTTAATTGCTCCGATATCTTATCTCTCTGAAAAAGAAACACATCCCGAAACCTTAATTTTTCCTCGATCCAGTGGGAGAGAAACCATTCGACCAAAGCAGGAAGATCATCTTGTTTCAATACAAGATTTGCGAAGAGAAGACGAAGCTATAAATCTGGAAAATCAGGGTTTTGAGTTAATCAAACATCAAACGAAAATTCGTAACTTGTATGATAATGACACAGTGAAGAAATATTATTACCCGGAAATGGCGCAATTTTTAAAGATTCACCTTGGTGCGGAAGAAGTGCTGGTTTTCGATCATAATCAAAGAAGTCGCTCTCGGGCTGATAGGGGCGAAGTCGGTATGCGATATCCGGTATCAGCAGCTCATGTTGACTATACGCGAAATTCAGGTACGAAGAGGGCGAGAGATATTCTTGCGGATTTTGGAAAACAAGAATATGAATGTAATCATCTAGCATTAATAAATATTTGGCGCCCCATCAATGGGCCTGTTATTGATATGCCGTTAGCGATTTGTGGAGGTGTAACAATATCGACAGACGATTTAATTGAAAGTCCTATAAAACATTTTTCGGAGAATAGTGACGAAGCTGCAAACCATGCCGGGACGATTTATTCTTTGAGGTATAGCGAATTGCATCAGTGGTATTATGTTTCAGAGATGGAGGCAAATGAGGTTTTACTTCTAAAAAATTGGCATTCGGCCAATGGGTCAGGGGTATTCAATGCTCCCCACACAGGTTTCAAAAACCCTAAAGCATCGGAAAACACTAAACCTCGTGAAAGTATAGAGATTCGAACTCTAGTGATTTACCCGAACTGATAGGAGTTAGAGCTTCTATTTAAAACTTTTTTTTTTTCGGATGTCGTATGTTTGGGTAAAGACAAAAATAAACCCAATAAAATTTGCAGGCAGTTATAGAAAAAAAGAAAATACATATGAAGAACATTCATTTTAATGATTTGGTATCGCGTAGACGGTTTTTGACCGGGGCGGCCAGCGTCGGGTTTGTGAGTTTTTTAAATACTACCGGATTGACGATAAAAAACAGTCGAGCGCAAGATATTTTAATGAATTTTAAACCTGTAAAGGCAAATAATCTCGACACCGTGACCGTTCCCAATGGTTTCCGTTGGTCACTGGTGGGTTCATGGGGCGATCCACTTTGGAGTGGCACTCCTGAGTTTGACCATAAGTCGAGGGGTACCGGTACCACACAAGAAATGTCAGTAGGGGATAACAATGATGGTATGGCTTTTTTCGACATTCAAGGCAGACATGTCTTGGCGGTTAACAATGAATATTGTAACTTTTCGGTCATTTATGGAAACCGTAAAACCAGATCGCCGGCAAACGCAGACGACGTAAAAAAAGGAATTGCTGCACACGGGGTAAGTATTTTCGAAATAACCAGAAAAGCGGAGGGTTGGCGCATTGTAAAAGATTCGCCAGTTAACCGCCGCATTACAGCTGCCACGCCGATAGAGCTGACAGGTCCCGCGGCTGGGCACCCCCTTCTCAAAACAGCCCAAGACCCGACGGGTCGTTTGTCGTTGGGTACCTTTAATAATTGTGGAAATGGGAGGACGCCATGGGGTACCTACTTAACTTGTGAAGAGAATTTCGATAAGTATTTTTCTGCCCAAGATAAATACTTAAAAATGTCCTCTGAACAAAAAAGGTATGGGCTTAAAGGAAAAGATGCGGGCTATGGATGGGCTCGATATCATGACAGGTTTGACCTTGGAAAACATCCCAACGAAGCCAATCGTGTAGGGTATATTGTAGAAATTGATCCGGGCGACCCCACCTCTACTCCAAAAAAAAGAACTGCGATGGGTAGATTCAAACATGAGAATTGCGAGGTTGTCCATTGTAAAGGCGGACAAATTGCTGCGTACATGGGAGATGATCAAAGAGGCGAGTTTCTCTACAAATTTATATCAAAGAATAAATTTATGAACGGCGGGAAAAACTCAGAGCTTTTGAGTGAAGGGGAGCTATATGTTGCAATCTTTGAGGATTCTGGAAATGGCCGATGGGTTAATTTGCGTGATGCAGGGATGAGCCGAGCTGAGACTCTAATCTTTACCAGAGCTGCTGCCTCTAGGTTAGGGGCTACGACGATGGATAGACCTGAATGGGTCTCAGCTAACCCGTTTAAAGCCGAAGCTTATTGTTGCTTGACCAATAATAAAAACAGAGGAAGAGTCACTCATCAACCGGTCAACGCAGCTAATCCCAGGGCGGACAATAAATATGGGCAGATTATCCGCTGGGAACAAACCAACAATGACCACGCTTCAGATAGTTTTATTTGGGATCATTTTGTTGTTGCTGGTAATCCTACAGTTTACGAGAATGAGTACGCAGGGTCTCGTAACGTTAAGGCTGATAATATGTTTAATTCTCCGGATGGGTTGGCATTTGACACCTTAGGGAATTTGTGGATTCAGACAGATGGTAATTACTCTAACCAAGGCGATTTTGAAGGGATGGGGAATAACCAAATGCTTATGGCTGATCCAAGCACCGGAAATTTGAAAAGGTTTTTAGTCGGTCCCAAGGAATGTGAGGTAACCGGAATGACTTGGAGTTCGGATAAATCAACAATGTTTGTTGGCATCCAACATCCTGGAGAGAAAAATCCAAAAAAATGCTCATTTCCTGGGGGGAAAGGAACCGTTCCAAGGTCTTCGATAATCGCTATTTCTCGCGATGATGGTGGGGTTATGGGGTAGGTACCTCATTGATATTTCCAATCCTAGAGTACTTTTTGAAGTCAGGTTTTTACTCGGTAACCAGTTCGGAAAATGATAACAATTAAAGTTAAACTTAAAAGAAATATTACAGTGATCACACCCAAACTTACGTAGATGCTTACCGGCGAGACTCCTAAAAAGCTCCAACGGAAAGTACTTATTATGTATATGATCGGATTCAGTAGCGTGGCTGTCCTCCAAATTTCTGGCAGCATGTCTATTGAATAAAAAGCACCTCCAAGAAATGTGAGTGGTGTGATGATTAAGAGAGGTACAAATTGCAATTGATCAAAGCTTTTCGAGACAATTCCAATGATAAATCCAATCATACTGAATACGAAAGAAATATAGATAAGGAAGGCAAACATCAAAAAGGGGTGCTGAATCGGAATATCGATAAAAAAAATCGCAGTACACAGGATGAGAAGCCCCAACAGTATTGATTTACTTGCGGCCGCGCCGACATATCCAAGCGCGATTTCGTAGGGAGATAGTGGGGCCGATAATATCTCATAGATTGTTCCATTAAATTTTGGCATATAAATACCAAAGGACGAATTGCTGAGACTTTCATTTAAGATTGTAAGCATTATTAATCCCGGAATAATAAAAGCCGCGTAGCTCACGCCACTAATGCCCCCAACCCTCTCGCCTATGGCGTTCCCGAAGACCAACAAAAATAGCATTGTTGTAATAATCGGAGTTACAAGACTCTGCCAAAATGTTCTTTTGAAACGTGACAGTTCAAATTTATATATTGCGAGTAATCCAACGTAGTTAAACCGTTTCATTATTTTTTCTTTACAACTAAATCCAGGAAAATTTCCTCTAAAGAGCTTTTTTTTGTTTCGAGTGTTTTGAAATGTATTCCCTCTGCTGCAAGTGCTCTAATTAGATCTGAAATTGCAGTTCCTTCCTCATTTTCATCAAACGTGTATTCAAGCTCTAATCCGTCGTTTTTTACGTCTAAGTTGAATCTGCTTATTACATTCGCAGTTTTATTTATTCTTTCTTCTAGATATATTACTAACGTTTTTTTACCAAGCTTCGTCATTAGTGATATTTTATCTTCGACGAGGATTAGTTTGCCTTGATTTATCACACCCACTCTGTCAGCCAAAGTCTCTGCTTCATCAATAAAGTGTGTTGTCAGAATTATTGTGACTTTTTGTTTTTTGTAGGATCGGATTAATTCCCACATATCTTGTCTGAGTTCTACGTCGACCCCTGCTGTTGGCTCATCTAGAAATAGTATTCGAGGCTCGTGGGCAAGAGCCTTAGCAATCAAAACACGACGTTTCATACCTCCCGACAAATTCTTCATTATTTCCTGTCGTTTGCTCCATAAAGATAAGTCATTTAATATTTTTTCGACTAATGGCGAATCCTTAGGGAGGCCAAAAAGTCCTCGACTGAAACAGACCGTATCCCAAACAGTTTCAAACATGTCGGTGTATAATTCTTGTGGTACTAACCCAATTAATTGTCTAACCTCCCGAAAGTGCCTTTCAATATCAAGTCCGTCGACCTTTACATCTCCTGAGGTTTTGGTAGATAAGCCACAAATAATGTTTATTAATGTCGTCTTGCCAGCACCATTTGGGCCTAATAACGCAAAAATTTCCCCTTCCTGTATTTCAAGATTAACTCCATCTAGTGCGACTAAGCCGTTTGGGAAAGTTTTAACGAGGGATGATAAAACGATAGGATTTGACTTTTGCAATTTTATTTCCTGAATTTTCTTAGAAAAGCTACCTTACAATATACTAGTAAAAAAGCCAGTATGGGGTAAATTTTAAGTAATCATTTTAACAGTGGATAAATAATTGGGGGGAATTTATGTCAAAAGTTAAAGCAAATTGTTTGTGCGGAATCTAAGTTTCACAAGTTCTGCCAAACCACAGCTGACTGCAGTTTATCATTGAACCGATTGTCAGAAGCAAACGGATAGTGCATATTCAATAGTGACGGCAGTCACACTTACATCCTTTCAGATAAATGGTGAACAGCCGTTCTATACAACATATAGTGACCTTGGTCGTTATGTGTATAGAAAGGTTTGTGGTGATTGTGGTTTACCCATTACTTTTATTGCGGAATTTGCTCCGAATCTTTTTGTTTTAAAGGGCGGTGTTTTAGATGCTTCTGCGTGGTTAAATCCAGAGTTTGAATGTTATACCGATAACGGATTGTTCCGCGCACCAATCAGCGATTTGCAGCAATTTCCAAAAATGCCGAATATGAGCTGAAGCTTTTTAGATTATCTTTAATGGTGATGCTCAGGGTGTGCTTTTTTCGAGCCTATGGGCTCCCATACCTTGAAGGGAATATTTAGGGCTCCAGATTTTCGAAAATATAATGTAATTTCATGAGTATCCCCTTCTATTATGGGTGTTTTCAGTTCGATAAACATGAGATGATGCCCACCTGAACGCAACTGTAAAGTTGCCCCACTCTTAATTTCTAATCCATCTTTAACTT
>PAHB01000022.1 GCA_002704665.1 Pseudomonadota bacterium | reverse complement strand
TGCCCGACCGCGGGGTAAAGGAATGGAGCGCAAAGATTTGCTGGAAGCTAATGGCAAAATATTCACCGTTCAAGGTAAGGCAATCAACGACTTCGCCAAACCTAATGTTAAAGTGCTTGCAGTCGGAAACCCAGCCAACACAAACGCCTATATCACCATGAAAAGTGCGCCAAATATCCCCTCTCAGAATTTCACAGCAATGATGAGGCTCGATCATAACCGCGCCCTTTCGAAATTAGCGGAAAAAACGGGGGCCTCCGTTACGGAAATAGAAAATTTAGTCATTTGGGGTAATCACTCACCAACGATGTACCCGGACTACAGGTTTTCTAAAATTCGTGGAGCACCTGGCCCCCAAGTTGTTGACGATGAAAATTGGTACGTTAATACATTCATGCCTGAGGTGGGAAAACGCGGGGCAGCAATAATAAGCGCCCGTGGTTTATCATCGGCTGCGTCTGCTGCAAATGCAGCAATAGATCATATGAGAGACTGGGTACTAGGAAGTGACAAAAAATGGGTGACAATGGGAGTGCCGTCGAACGGAGAATATGGAATTCCCAACGGAATCATTTTTGGGTTTCCTTGCGTTTGTGAAAACGGCGATTACCAAATTGTCAATGGATTACAGATAGATAGTTTTAGCCAATCTCGAATAAATTTAACTTTAAAAGAACTTAAAGAGGAAGAGGCAGCGATAAAAGACATGCTCGGATGATGATGGAAGAAAATTCAAAATCGATATCTATTCAACATCCAGAAAAAATACTTTTCAAAGAGGAAACGGATCTCCCCTCTTTAGCGAGTTGCGAGCATTATTGCGGAAACGAAAAATTCATCAAAAAGGCTTTTGCCTTACAGGGAGAACTCGGTCCAATTTTTGACATTACTTGCGATTGTGAAGACGGCGCGCGCTCCGGGCAAGAACGAGAGCACGCAGTGTTAGTCGCGGATCTGGTAAACCACGCAGATAACGAGGAAAAAAGAGCTGGAGTTCGAATTCACGACCCTTCAACGCCATCCTGTAAAACAGATATTGATACGCTGGTCGGGATTGCTGGTAATAATTTAGCATACATCACTGTTCCGAAAACAGTATCCTATGATAGCGCAGCAAGCACTTTGGAATACATAGCTAACAGGTGCATTGTGGCTGGCATTGAACCTATTCCTATTCACCTCATTGTAGAAATGCAAGGAGCTGCTTCTGATTTAAAAAAAATTGCGCAATTACCTTATTTGGAAACCTTGGACTTTGGTTTATTAGATTTTGTGAGCGATCATTTTGGAGCAATACCAGAGACGTTTATGCAATCACCAGATCAGTTTTCCCATGAGCTCATTAACCGAGCAAAAACAGATCTCGTAGCTACTGCACTTCAATGCGGAATTATTCCTACTCATAACCCTTGCGTCAGTTATAAGGACCTAGGGCGCTGCGCCGAAGATGCAAGAATTGCCCGTCAAAATTATGGTTTCTTACGAATGTATAGCATTCACCCGAAGCAAATTCCTTTTATCGTCGAAGCTATGCAACCAAGCGTTGACGAAGTAGCAAAGGCATCAGAGATATTAATCAAGGCAAAAAATAACAATTGGGGGCCAATATCTCACGCTAATTCTATGCATGACCGCGCAAGTTACCGCTTGTATTGGCAGACACTGAAGAGAGCTCGGAGCACAGGAGTCAATTTGCCGGTCGATGCCCAAAACGCATTTTTTAGAGATGAGCCTCTTATTGATTGGCAGGCCATTAAACAATTTAGGAGGTAAATATGACGGAATCACAAGGTAAAAAGTTTAGGGAGGCAGTTCTTGTAGAAAAACCTCTTCAAGTTATTGGTACTATAAATGCTTATCATGCAAAGCTTGCAGAAAAGGTTGGTTATAAGGCGATATATTTGTCCGGCGGCGGGGTTGCTGCTGGATCCCTAGGTCTACCGGATCTAGGCATTTCAACTCTAGATGATGTAACAACAGATCTAAAGAGAATCACTGACGTTTGCAGCTTACCAATACTAGTGGACGCCGACACAGGTTTTGGAAATAGTGCATTTAACATTGCAAGAACTGTAAAAACATTGATAAAAAATGGTGCGGCAGCGATGCATATTGAAGATCAAGTGGGTGCAAAAAGATGTGGTCATAGACCTGGAAAGGCATTGGTATCGACCCAGGAAATGTGTGACAGAATCAAAGCAGCCGTCGATGCTCGCAGCGATGCCTGTTTCACGATAATGGCACGTACCGACGCATACGCCAACGAGGGACTTAACGCCACTCTGGAGCGAATTCAAAAATATATTGAAGCTGGTGCGGATATGATTTTTCCCGAAGCATTGAGCGAGTTAACGACTTATGAACTGATATCCGACACGACAAAAGTCCCTGTTCTTGCAAATCTAACTGAATTTGGAAAAACTCCTTTGTTTACCCTAGAGGAACTACGTGGCGCGAAGGTAAGTCTCGCACTCTACCCCCTTTCCGCTTTTCGGGCCATGAACAAAGCCGCGCTTAATGTGTATGAATCGATTCGTGAACATGGTACACAAAAAACTGTGGTCGAGCGCATGCAATCTAGAGATGATTTGTATGATTTTTTAAATTACCACGAATTTGAAAAAAAATTGGACTCGTTATTTGAAAAGAAATAATTGTAATAAAGAGGAAAATATAAAAATGGATACAACCAAAACTAATAGCTTAGTAAAACCAAAAAAATCAGTTGCCTTATCAGGAGTACCTGCTGGGAACACTTCTCTTTGTACCGTAGGTCGTACGGGAAATGATTTGCATTACCGGGGGTACGATATTTTGGATTTTGCTGAAACTGCCGAGTTTGAGGAGATCGCCTATCTCTTGGTCCATGGCGCTTTGCCCACAAAACCAGAACTAAAAGCATATAAACAGAAATTGAAATCTTATCGAGGTCTTCCTACAAACTTAAAAGCCATTCTTGAATGGATACCTGCATCTGCACACCCAATGGATGTTTTAAGAACAGGCTGCTCTGCCCTGGGGACAATACTGCCTGAAAAAGACGACCACAACGAGCCCGATGCGAAGAGTATCGCTGATCGTTTAATGGCATCTCTGGGGTCGATGCTGTTATATTGGTATCAATGGAGCCACAACGGACGCAGAATTGATACCGAGACTGATGACGACTCAATAGGGGCGCACTTTCTGCACCTTTTGCATGGTAAACCACCCTCTCCCACTTGGGAAAGAGCCATGCATACTTCGTTAATCCTTTACGCTGAACACGAATTCAATGCTTCAACTTTTACAGCAAGAGTGATAACAGGAACCTCGTCAGACTTTCACTCGGCGATTTGCGGAGCCATTGGCGCACTCAGGGGCCCCAAGCATGGCGGTGCAAATGAGGTCGCTTACGAAATTCAACAGAGGTACTCGTCTGCACAAGAGGCCGAGATGGATATAAAAACCCGGATCGCAAAAAAGGAGATCATTATTGGTTTCGGTCATCCGGTATATACAACCGGTGACCCGAGAAATGACGTAATAAAAAAAGTTTCTCTCCAATTATGTAACGAGACAGGAAACAAAAACTTGTTTAACATTGCTGAACGAATTGAAACGGTGATGTGGGCGGAGAAAAAAATGTTTCCTAATTTAGACTGGTTTTCTGCTGTCAGCTATAGCCAAATGGGAGTTCCTACCGCAATGTTTACACCCCTATTTGTAATTAGCAGGACATCTGGATGGGCTGCACATATTTTAGAGCAAAGGATTGATGGCAAAATTATTAGACCGAGTGCAAACTATACCGGACCTGAAAATCAAACTTGGATTCCAATAACAAGCAGATAGTAAAATATAAAATAAAGAATAAAAAGGGCAAATAAAAATGGCAGTAAAAACCGCAACAAAAAAAACAATAATTGACAAAGTAATCACTGATATAGTCGACTACGTCACCAAATATGAGGTTAAGAGCAAATCAGCGTACTCGACAGCACATTACTGTTTACTCGATACCCTCGGCTGCGGGCTTGAAGCCCTTGAGTACCCAGCTTGCACAAAGCTCTTAGGCCCTATTGTCCCCGGAACCAATGTTCCGAACGGAGCAAAGGTTTTTGGTACACAGCACCAACTTGATCCTGTCCACGCAGCTTTCAACATTGGCACAATGATTAGGTGGTTGGACTTTAATGATACTTGGCTTGCAGCTGAGTGGGGTCACCCTTCAGACAATTTAGGGGCTATTTTAGCAGTTGCTGATTGGATGTCTCGAACCGCAGTCTCGAATGGAAAAAAACCTTTAAAAATGCGAGATGTCCTTACCGCGATGATAAAAGCCCACGAAATCCAAGGATGCATTGCGCTTGAAAATAGTTTCAATAAAGTCGGACTAGATCATGTTGTCTTGGTGAAGGTGGCGTCAACCGCAGTTGCAGCGCAACTGTTAGGGCTTGATCGAGAGAGCACAATAAATGCCGTTTCCCTTGCATGGGTCGATGGTCAAAGCCTTCGCACCTATCGACATGCTCCCAATACCGGCTCTAGGAAAAGTTGGGCTGCAGGTGACGCCACCAGTCGAGCAGTCCGCCTCGCAATGATCGCAAAAACAGGTGAAATGGGATACCCAACAGCCCTAACAGCAAAAACATGGGGATTCTATGATGTTTCTTTCAAAGGTAAAAGCTTCAAATTTCAAAGAAACTATGGGAGCTATGTCATGGAAAATGTTTTGTTTAAAATTTCATACCCAGCAGAATTTCACTCGCAAACAGCCGTTGAAGCGGCAATGGCAATTCACAATCAGCTAAAAAAACTTGGATTGAATTCCGACCACATAAAGAACATAACCATAAAAACACATGAAGCGTGTATTCGAATTATTGATAAAAAAGGACCGTTAAAAAACCCAGCTGATCGAGACCACTGCATTCAATACATGGTAGCCGTGCCACTTATATTTGGAAGGTTAACAGCTTACGATTACGAGGACGTAATAGCAAATGACGTCCGAATTGACCAATTGAGGAAAAAAATTATTTGCGTCGAAAACAAATCGTTCACGAAAGATTACCATGATCCGAAAAAACGCTCTATCGCAAATGCCCTCACGGTCGAATTAAAAAATGGCAAAAAACTAACCGAGGTTAAGGTCGACTACCCGATAGGACATAAACGGCGCAGAAAAGAGGGCATTCCGCTGCTGGTGTCAAAATTTAAAACTAATCTTGCGCGACGTTTTCCGACAAAACAGCAAAACCGTATAATAGCGATGTGCAATAATCCTAAAATACTAGCCAACACACCGGTCAACGAATTTGTAGACCAATTTATAATTTGAGAAATTAATTACGATATTATGAGCATAACAAATCCGTTCGAAAAAGTTCTTCAAACCTTTGCCGTAGGCAATAAAAAGCTAGGGAAATATTATTCTCTTCCCGCACTACAAAAAAGCGGTTTTACTTCAATTTCAAAACTTCCTTTATCAATAAGGGTAGTGCTCGAGTCAGTGGTACGTAATTGCGACGAGGAAAAAATAACCAGTAAACACGTTACACAGCTTGCCAATTGGAAGCCAAACGGAAAGAGAAAAAATGAAATACCGTTTGTCGTTTCGAGAATAGTTCTCCAAGACTTCACAGGAGTACCGCTTCTTGCTGACTTGGCTGCCATGCGAGGAGTTGCCACAAAAATGGGTAAAAATCCCAAAATTGTTGAGCCACGCGTACCAGTTGATCTCGTAGTAGATCATTCAGTTCAGGTAGATGAATACGGTAACAAAGATTCCCTAGAACAAAATATGAAATTAGAATTCCAGCGTAACGAGGAACGGTATCGGTTTATGAAATGGGGAATGCAAGCCTTTGAATCTTTCAAAGTAGTACCACCAGGGGTTGGAATAGTGCATCAGGTAAATCTTGAATATTTAGCGCGTGGCATTCATCAGAAAGGCAAAGTTTTCTATCCTGATTCTTTAGTTGGAACAGACTCACACACTACAATGATAAATGGAATTGGGGTCGTGGGCTGGGGAGTCGGTGGCATCGAGGCAGAGGCTGGGATGTTGGGTCAACCAGTGTACTTTTTAACGCCAGATGTGATTGGGGTCAACCTGACTGGTCAACTACGATGGGGAGTCACAGCAACAGATTTAGTACTTACGCTAACGGAAATGCTCCGAAAAGCAAAAGTCGTCGGCAAATTTGTTGAATTTTTTGGTGATGGCACTGAAAAACTCACTGTGCCAGATCGCGCGACTATTGCTAATATGGCCCCCGAATATGGGGCTACAATGGGATTTTTCCCGGTCGATAAAAATACTATAAAATTTATGAGTGATACAGGTCGCTCAAAAGAAGAGGTTAATCGATTAGAGAGTTACTTTAAAGCACAAGAAATGTTCGGAGTCCCAAAATTAGGCGACATTAAATATACAAAACAATTGACATTGGATTTGTCGACCATAGAGCCGTCTCTCGCTGGGCCGAAAAGACCGCAAGATAGGATTCCTTTGGGCAAACTAAAAGAGAGCTTTGTAGATATAGTTCAGAAACCCATCAAACATGGAGGCTTCAACAAAGCATCGGCATCCATACACGAGAAAAAGTCTGTTGCCAGTAAGCCAAATTTATCTCTTGGTCACGGAAATATCCTTATTGCGGCAATAACATCCTGTACAAACACCTCTAACCCCAGTGTTCTAGTCGCGGCAGGGATATTGGCAAAGAAAGCTGTTAAACGTGGTTTAAAAGTTCCTGATTATGTAAAAACTTCACTCGCACCGGGTTCTCGTGTCGTCACGGATTATCTACGAGAAGCTGGTCTTCTGACTTATCTTGAAAAACTGGGGTTTTATGTCTCAGCGTATGGGTGCACAACTTGCATTGGAAATTCAGGACCACTCGATAAAAATATTGAAGCAACAGTTGTCGAAAATGAACTTGTTTGCTCAGCGGTGCTTTCGGGGAACAGAAACTTTGAAGCAAGGATTCACGGTAATATTAAGACAAATTATCTCGCAAGCCCTCCTTTGGTTGTCGCGCTCGCAATATCGGGAACCGTTCATAAAGACCTTATGACTGAGCCGATTGGGCTTGGATCAGACGGGAAACCAGTGTTCATCGGCGATATCTGGCCGTCCAAAGGAGAAGTAACGTCAGCAATGAAATTTGCTAAGAACCCCAAGGTGTTCCAAAAGTTATACAATAATCTCGACAAATCAAGTGATTTATGGAACCAGGTCTCCTCAACAAAAGGAGAAACATACAACTGGCCTGATTCGACCTATATTGCGGAACCTCCGTTTTTCAAAGAATTCAGTTTGCAAACAAAGGCCACCAGTAATATTAAAAAAGCTCGAGCCTTAGCAATTTTTGGAAATTCCCTAACTACGGATCATATTTCTCCTGCGGGTGCCATAAAACAAAGCGCTCCCGCCGGAAGATTTTTAAATGATCATGGGATCGAAGCTGCTAATTTTAACAGTTATGGATCACGACGGGGTAACCACGATGTCATGCTAAGGGGAACGTTTGCTAATGTAAGAATTAAAAATTTGATGATCCCCCCCCTTCCCTCGGGAGAACTAGTCGAAGGCGGATTAACGATTCTCTATCCACAAAACCTCCAGATGCCCATTTTTGACGCAGCTATGGAATACACAAAAAGAGAAACTCCAACAATCGTCTTTGGTGGAGAAGAATATGGAACAGGTTCCTCACGAGACTGGGCTGCAAAAGGTACACAGCTTCTTGGCGTAAAGGCAGTGATAGCAAAGTCTTTCGAACGCATCCACAGATCAAATTTGGTTGGCATGGGTGTATTACCATTACAATTTATGGAAAATGATTCCACTGAATCCCTTGAAATA
>PAHB01000021.1 GCA_002704665.1 Pseudomonadota bacterium | reverse complement strand
GAAGGCAGTCGAGCTGATGAATCGTCGAACCGTCAAAAAGTTACAGGATCAGTCTCTTCGGAGGGTGAGATGGACGCGGGCCAGCTGGGTTCGCCGAGAGAAGTATTAAGACTGTCGCAGGATGGCCAAGCTGGCAACAAGAAGATAGACAGCAGTTCGGTTACAGAGCGTGTAAGAGAGCTGGAGGAAGAACTGGTTGCGAAAGACAATGCGGTAAAGGACGCTAATGCGAGGTTGGCAAAGTTAGAGAAAACGATTCAAGATCTTAAAGGATTAATCCAAATAGAGAACGGAAGTCTTTCCGATTCTACCCAACCAGTCGATGCTGGTAATTCTGATAAAAAGAGCGAAGAGGGCGCGATTAGTGAGGAAGAGGCTGAAGGCAAAAGAGAAACTACCCTTAAACAGACTTTTCTCAAACTAACCAATATGAGCATTGAAGAGGTGCTATCGACCGGTTCGATGAAGTTTTTAAAGGATCATGCCGTCTATGAAAAATTAAGTAGCGAAAAATTAGGACAAAAAATACTTTCGCTGCCTTTCTATTTGGTTTTGATATTTTTGCTGTTAGTCATTATGGCAAGTGGCTTATTAATTTATCGCGGGATTTCAACAGCTAAAAAAGCAAATTCACCAAGAGGTAAAGGTAAAAAAAACAACGGTAAGGCGGAAACAAAAAACGTTAGGGTTGTCAGTGATAATTTGCCGACAAATAAATCTTCATCAATTAGTGAACAAAAGCCCGCTTCAGATTTATCTGGTATTGATTTAGACCTAGAATCGGCCTCTGATGGTGAATCGGGTGCTCAAATGGAGGGTAGCAAGTGGTACGAGGTGCAAACCAAATTTGATTTAGCGAAGGCTTACCAAGAAATGGGTGACAGAGATGGGGCTCTTCAAATTCTTATGGAGGTAATCGCCGAGGGAGATGAAGACCAGAAAGCAGCGGCGAAGCAAACAATTTCGGAGCTTGATCAATAAAGAACTCTGAATGTGCATTTCAGGCGAAGATCGATGATTCAAAATGGAAGTAGAGTAGTTCTTGGTTTGGAGTATGATGGTCAAGGATTCAATGGATGGCAGGTTCAGCCTGATAAGTATTCGATCCAAAGTGAGTTTGAGGAGGCACTCACAAAGGTGGCTGGGAACAAAAAAATAAGTATTGTTTGTGCCGGTCGTACCGATGCTGGAGTTCATGCTACGGGCCAGGTTGTACACTTTGACCCAGTTGTAAAAAGAGAACCATCAAACTGGGTAAACGGCTGCAATGCATTTTTAACTGGAAAAATGGCTGTAAACTGGGCTAGAGTAGTCGGCAAAAAGTTTCATGCACGGTATTCTGCAAGGTCACGTACTTATGCATATTTTATTCTGAATCGCCAGCAACCACCGGGCCTGCTGAAGGGAAAAGTGGGGTGGTGCGACGAAAAATTATCACTTTTAGCTATAAAAGAGGGTTGCCGACATCTATTGGGGGGGCATGATTTTAGTGCTTTTAGGGCAGCTGGTTGCCAAGCAGCTAATGCAAACAGAGAAATATTTTCGATAAATGTTACCCAACATTATAATCTTATAAAAATTGAAATTACCGCAAACGCTTTTTTACAGCATATGGTAAGGAATATCGTTGGATCTTTGGTTCAGGTTGGCACAAGAAAAAAACCTCCCATTTGGATAGCCGAGGTTCGAGATTCGAGGGATAGAAGCCTTGCAGGACCAACTTTTTCATCAGATGGGCTCTTTCTTACAAAAGTGAGTTATGATGAAAGCTGGGCTTTCCCCTCTAATTGCAATTCCGACGGTTTATATGAATATAAATAAAACTTGTAGCGAAATTACAAGAGTTAAAGTTTGTGGCATAACCACCGCAGAGGATTGTTCTATGGCAGTGAGAGCCGGCGCTGACGCCATTGGTTTGATATTTTACAAAAAAAGCGCTCGTTTTTTAGAAACGCTTAAAGCCAGAGAAATTATTCGGGGAATGCCGCCTTTTGTATCCTCGGTTGCATTATTCGTTGACCCTCAGCCCGATCAAGTATCTGATGTTATACAATCTGTGCAGCCTGATTTGTTACAATTTCATGGAAATGAATCGGTAGAATTTTGTGAGCAGTTTGATAAAAATTACATTAAAGCAGTAAGAGTACACAAAAACATAGATTTGATACAATTAAGTGGGTACTACTCCTCGGCTAAGGGTTTATTGTTGGATTCCTTTGTTGAAGGAGAAAAAGGAGGGACTGGTGTAACCTTTGACTGGGACTTAATCCCAGAAGGGTTGTCTTGTCCGATAATTTTGGCTGGCGGTTTAAATCCAAATAATGTTGGGATGGCTATTAGTAAAGTTAAGCCCTGGGCCGTTGACGTCAGCTCCGGAATAGAGGTATCACCGGGCGTGAAAGATATCAATAAAATTAAAGCTTTTTTTCAAGGAGTAAAAAGATGCAAATGAATGAACCTGTCAACGAATATAATCTGCCTGATGCAAAGGGGCATTACGGTCCGTACGGAGGTATTTTTGTTGCAGAGACTTTGATGCACGCGTTAGAGGAGCTGCGTAAAAATTACGAAGATCTGCGAGAGGATAAAGATTTTCTAGCGGAGCTCTCGTCTGAACTAAAGAATTTTGTGGGTCGTCCTAGCCCTATTTATTTTGCAAAAAGGCTTTCAGAACAACTGGGTGGTGGCCAAATTTGGTTGAAAAGGGAGGATCTTAATCACACAGGGGCCCACAAAATTAACAATACGATGGGACAAATACTTCTTGCGAAACATATGGGGAAAACACGGATTATTGCTGAGACCGGTGCTGGACAGCATGGTGTAGCATCTGCCACTGTAGCGGCAAGATATGGAATGGAATGCGTCGTGTATATGGGATCCGAAGATATTAAGAGACAGTCTACAAATGTTTACAGAATGAAATTGCTTGGCGCAAAAGTTGTACCAGTCGAGAGTGGATCCCGTACGCTTAAAGATGCTTTAAATGAGGCGATGCGGGATTGGGTTACCAATGTAAACGATACTTTTTATATTATAGGAACCGTTGCAGGGCCTCATCCCTATCCGATGATGGTAAGGGACTTCAATTCAGTTGTTGGCAACGAAATTAAAGATCAAATGCCGACAGAGATTGGCAGACACCCTGATGCGATATTAGCCTGTGTTGGGGGAGGGTCAAATGCGATGGGTGTTTTTTACCCATATATTGGGGAAAAAAATGTAAAACTAATTGGGGTCGAAGCTGGCGGTAGTGGAATTGATTCGGGCAAACATGCTGCCACACTGTGCGCCGGACAACCCGGAGTTCTGCACGGTAATCGAACCTATTTGATTCAAGATAAAAACGGACAGATTATTGAAACACATTCTATTTCCGCAGGCTTAGATTATCCAGGAGTTGGTCCGGAACACGCTTGGTTAAAAGATAACGGGCGGGCAGAATACGTAAGTGTTACCGATGCTGAGGCGCTTGACGCTTTTCACACTCTTACTAGAGTTGAAGGGATAATGCCTGCTCTTGAGACAGCGCATGCGATTGCTCACGCGATAAAGATTGCACCATCATACGATAAAAACAAAATCATTCTGGTAAATTTGTCTGGTCGAGGAGATAAAGACATGGATACGGTTGCACGGGTTAGTGGCATTCACCTTTAATTTTTTGATAAAAAGTATTGGGGAAAAAGTTGAAGAAAATACAGTCACGGATATCGAAGAAATTCGAGGATATCCAAAGTGCGAATAAAAAGGCTTTGATTCCTTTTTTTACAGCCGGAGATCCATCAGCTGAACTTACGGTAAAACTAATGCACTTAATGGTTAAAGCGGGAGCTGATGTCATAGAGTTGGGAGTTCCATTTTCAGATCCGATGGCGGATGGACCAGTGATTCAAAGATCAAGTGAACGTGCACTGAAAAAAAAAATAGATCTATATCAAGTTCTGGAATTTGTTAAGGACTTTCGAAAATCGGATTCTATTACGCCCGTGGTATTAATGGGTTATGCTAATCCAATTGAGGTGTTAGGGTATGCACAATTTGCTATTTTATGCAAAGATGCAGGAGTGGATGGTGTTTTGACGGTTGATTATCCCCCAGAAGAGGGAAGAGACTTGAATACTCAGCTGCGAAAGCACGGCATCGATTCGATTTATCTCCTTGCACCGACATCAAGTGCTGCTCGAATGGAAGCAGTAGCGCGGATGGCGGGAGGCTACGTGTACTATGTTTCATTAAAAGGCGTTACTGGCGCTAACCATTTGGATATTGATAGTGTCGCCCAGCGCATACCGAAAATTAGGGAAACGGTTAGGCTTCCTGTTGGGGTTGGATTTGGAATCAGGGATGCTAATACCGCAAAGTCAGTTGCGAGAGTGTCGGATGCTGTAGTTATTGGTAGCCGCATAGTGGAAGAGATAGAAAATTCTAGGGAAGATAAAATAGAACAAAATCTTTATAATTTACTGACTGAAATTAGGGAAGCTATTGATGAATGTTAACAGGCATTGATCCATGAGTTGGTTGGATAGGCTACTGCCCCCAAAAATTAAAAGGTCTCGAGCAGATGAGCGTAGGAGCATACCGGAAGGTCTGTGGAGCAAATGCGAGAGTTGTGAAACTGTCCTATATCTTGCAGATTTTTCGAGAAACTTAAATGTTTGTCCAAAATGTTCTCATCACAGTCGAGTCGGTGCAAGGAAAAGAATCGATATTACGATAGATGAAGATGATCGGGTCGAAATCGCGAGGGAGCTGCAGTCTAATGATCCACTTAAATTCGTCGATAGCAAAAAATATGTTGAGAGAGTAAAACTGGCTAAAAAAGAAACCAATGAGTTTGATGCTTTTGTGGTTTTCAGGGGTAAAATTAAGGGCGAAAAGGTTGTATGTACGGCTTTTGAATTCGAGTTTTTAGGTGGATCCATGGGCTCCGTGGTAGGCGAAAAATTTTCTCGGGCAGTGAATGTTTGCTGTGAATTTGATTTGCCATTGATCTGTTTCTCAGCGAGCGGCGGGGCAAGGATGCAGGAAGGGGTGTTTTCCTTGCTCCAAATGGCTAAAACGACAGCCTGTTTAACGAAGCTAGCTAAGCATAAGCTCCCATTTATTTCTGTGCTTACTGATCCAACAATGGGTGGTGTGTCTGCGAGTTTTGCGATGCTCGGAGACGTAATTGTCGCAGAGCCGAATGCTCTGATTGGATTTGCGGGGCCACGGGTTATCGAGCAAACGGTAAGAGAGAAACTTCCTGAGGGATTTCAAAGATCCGAATTCCTTCTCAAGAATGGGGCAATTGACATGATAATTGATAGACGTCAAATGAGAGATACTCTGCATAATATTATTTTGCTTTTAAGAGATCGATCGTAAAGAAAATAAAACTGCCAAAAAGAAAATGAAAATATGTCACTGGATGGGTTAACTCAATGGCTTAAAAAAATTGAAAATAGCAGTCCAATAGAAATAAATATGGGCCTTGATAGAGTAAAAAAAATTCAAGAACGGATGGCCCTAAATTTTGAATGCCCGATTATTGTTGTTGGAGGTACAAATGGCAAAGGGTCAGTTTGTGCAATATTGGAATCTATCCTTTTAGCCTCTGGTTTTAAGGTTGGATTGTATACCTCACCTCACATTACTCGATTTAATGAGCGTATAAAAATCTGCGGTAGCGAAATAAACGATGAAAGCTTAGTTGATGCCTTTGAGCATATCGATAAAAATAAGAATGATGTTGCATTAACCTATTTTGAGTGGGCAACTCTCGCGGCGGCCTATTGTTTTTCCCGATTTCAACTGGATGTTATCATTTTAGAGGTTGGTATGGGAGGTAGACTAGATGCGGTTAATATTTTTGATGGGCAATGCTCTATTATCACAAGCCTTGCGATGGATCATACGGAGTTTTTAGGCACCACACTTGATAAAATAGCAAAAGAAAAAGCGGGAATTTTTCGAAAAAATAGTCCGGTCATTTGTGGAGAAGATAAACCGCCTGTGGAATTAGAGAGAGAGGCTCGGCGAATCGGTTCTAACTTTAATTTGGTTAGAAGAAACTTTGGATATAGTTCTTTTGGACTTAGGGAATGGGTGTATTGGAGTGATGATGGACAAAAATTAACTTTGCCTTGGCCATCTTTACGAGGTGATTTTCAATTGAATAATGCGGCGGTTTCTTTGGCCGCTTTGAATACCCTAAGTAATATACTTCCTGTTGATAAGGGGTCAATAAGGAAAGGATTGGTAAATGTCTCCCTGAAAGGTAGATGTCAAAGTATCCCATGCAGACCGGAAGTGATTATCGATGTTGGCCATAATCCGCAGGCTGCCTCAGCATTTGGTTTCGCTTTGAGCCAAATGCCTAAAGTAGACAAAACAGTTGCTATTTTAGGAATGCTTTCGACGAAAGATGCGTTTGGAATAATTAATGCATTAAAGAAACAGATTGATTATTGGATAATTACATTGTTAAAAACGGATAAAACAATGACGCACGAACAAATTCGAAGGGTTTTTTTTAGATGCGGCATACAAGCCGACAGCGTGGAAGAATTCTCATCTTTCAAAGATGCATATTCAGTGGCAAAACAATTAGCATCAGGTAATGATAGAGTCGTAGTCTTTGGCTCATTTTTTCTCGTAAATGAGGCTATCAGCATATTAAAGGATCAACATAATGGTAAAAAAACTAGGATCTGAGGAGACAGAGCTAAAGAGACGGTCTCGCCAGCGGTTAATTGGGGCAATTGCGTTAATGTTGTTAGTAATAGTTTTTTTGCCGATGTTTTTGGATAATGAACCTCGGCCTTTATCAGAAGATATTTTGATAGAAATTCCAGAGATTCCGAACAATATCAACAGACTGTTGGAAAAGAAAAGTTTGGAAAACTTACCGGATAGGTCTCATTTGGTTGACCCAGGGGAAGTCAATGCGAAAAAACAACTAAATAAGAAAAATGCCGGTAAAGATAAAACTACTTCAGCCATTAGTGATAAACAATACATCGTTCAACTCGGCGCATTTGACGATAAAGAAGCGGTCGGTAAGTTAGTGAAAAAGGTAAAGGGGGCGAAGCTTCCAGTTTACACAGAAGAATTAGATATCAATGGTAAGGTTCGGACACGGGTAAGGGTGGGTCCTTATTCAAGCAAAATACTTGCTCAATCTGTTGTAAAAGCCATAAAAAAAATAGGGCTGAAAATTGGAGAACCTACAGTCTTATTAGTCCCTTTCAACGAGGCTAATTAAAATCTTAGAATATGACCTTTATTGACTACATTGTAATTTTCACCATGGCAATATCGGTTTTTTTTAGCTTGTTACGGGGATTTGTTAAAGAAATTTTGTCTCTTTTAGCTTGGGCAGGGGCAATTTACTCAGCGATCATTTGGGCACCGGTTATTGAACGACAAGTTCCAGAGAATATTAGTAATCCCGGGGTCAGATATGCCCTAGCATTTGTTATAATATTAGTATTTACAGTATTTATTTTCAGTTTTATAGCAGGACAAATGTCGCGAATTGTTCGAAGCAGTGGATTATCGGGAACTGATCGACTCCTTGGTATCTTCTTTGGTTTCGCGAGAGGGTTGCTAATTCTGGCAATTGGTTCGTTATTGGTCAGTTTTACACCATTTGTTTTAGAGGATTATTGGGTAGATGCGTATTTTCGCTCCGAACTTGAATCGGTAGCCCTATGGTTTAGTTGGATTCCTTTGGAATTTGGGAAATCTGATTTTGTTAATTAACGGAAACGTACCGGTTCAGGAGACTGTGGAGTCTGAATTGTATTAATGCAATTGGAGAAATTTTGCTATGTGTGGAATCATTGGAATAGCATCTGGAGAACCGGCTAATCATTTGCTTTATGATGGTTTGCTATTGTTACAACACCGAGGCCAAGACGCCGCGGGAATAGTGACAGCAGAGAAAAACACTTTTCACATGGCGAAAGGGCAGGGGTTGGTGCGAGATGTCTTTCGAACTCGGGATATGCGGAATCTTGAAGGACAAATTGGAATAGGCCACTGCAGGTATCCGACTGCAGGTTCAGCTAGCTCTTCTGCCGAAGCACAACCTTTGTACGTTAACTCACCTTTCGGGATAGTTTTAGCGCACAACGGGAATCTCACCAACTCGGATGAATTAGCCAAGGATATATTCAGGGAAGATTTCCGTCATGTAAACACGAGCTCCGATTCAGAGGTCTTATTAAATGTATTGGCAAATGAGTTACAAAAAGCTGTAACAAGGCATGAATTAGATTCTGCGACAGTTTTTAAAGCAGTTAAAGCGCTTCACAAAAGAGTTAAGGGAGCTTATGCGGTAGTGGCTATGATCGCTGGATATGGCTTATTGGCCTTTCGTGATCCGAATGGTATAAGGCCTCTTGTAATCGCCACAAAGGAAACAGAAGGTAATCCTGAATATTTAATCGCGTCCGAGAGTGTCGCCGCCAATTCACTTGGCTTCCAAATATTGAGAGATGTGGAGCCGGGCGAGGCTATACTTATTGATGTTGATAGGAATTTTCATACAGATAACAGCATCAACTCACGAGAATTATGTCCCTGTATCTTTGAATATGTCTATTTGGCTCGTCCAGATTCAGTCCTCAACGGTATTTCTGTATATGAAACAAGACTGCGGATGGGTAGAAGCCTTGCTGACCAAATCCGTCGAGACCACGCAGATATTAAAATAGACGTAGTAATTCCAATTCCTGATTCCAGTCGACCGGCGGCTATGGAGATGGCGGTGAGCTTAAAAGTTCCATTTAGGGAGGGGTTTATTAAGAATCGTTATATTGGAAGAACTTTTATTATGCCCGGACAAGAAAAACGGAAAAAATCAGTACGCCAAAAACTCAACCCAATAACAATGGAATTCAAAGGAAAAAATGTGATGCTGGTGGATGATTCTATCGTACGGGGGACCACGGCCCGTGAAATAGTTCAAATGGCTAGAGAGGCCGGCGCAAGACGGGTTTTTTTCGCATCTGCGGCACCACCAGTTCGTTACCCTAACGTTTATGGTATTGATATGCCCTCCGCTAAAGAGTTAATAGCTAACGGGAGGAAAAATTTTGAGATATCAAGTGAGCTTGGGGTCGACCGACTTATTTATCAGTCGCTTGAGGCACTAGTAAGTGGAGTTCAATCCGTTAATCCAAAGATAAATAGGTTTGAAACATCGTGCTTTACTGGACAGTATGTTACGGGAGATGTTACCTCCGAATATTTAAGGTTAATTGAGGCTCGTAGAAATGATAAAGAGCTTTCAAGAAACATTACTACTAGCAACCAGTTAGATTTGAATTTAGTTTAATCAAATTTTAGCAGTAATTTTTATAAAAAAATAATTTGACAGCCTGTTGGATCACATTGAAGGTAACCACCACCAGCATCCCAATCCGGCAATACGTAGCGGTTACAGAGTACTCCGTCAATTGTTAGAGTATGGTGAGCGGGTCGGTGAGTATGTCCGTGAATTAAAGTTCTAAAATTGTATTTCCTGAACATGTTGCAGACAGTGCTATTGTTGACATCCATTATTTCTGCATTTTTTACCGCTTTATTCTTTTCACTAGTTGCTCTGGCATATCTTGCAAACTGGTGCCGCTCCTCGATTGGTTTAGCCAAAAAACAATTTTGCCAATTTTTGTCGTGAACTTTTGTTCTAAATTTTTGATAATCTACGTCATCAGTACATAGCGTGTCTCCATGCATTACCAGGTAGTGATTGTCATATAAATTGACAGGTGTCTCTTCATTTATGATTTTTAATCCAGCCGCATCAGCAAATTTTTCACCTAAAAGAAAGTCCCTATTTCCGTGCAAAAAGAAAATATCGGTACCGTTCTCAGAAACCTCTTTCAATGATTTGATAATCGCAGAAGCGCCTGGTTTTTTTATTTCTTCATCACCTACCCAATAATCAAACAAGTCTCCTAAAATATAGAGATATTGAGCTTGCCCAGCCAATGTTTTTAGGAAGCCAAGGAAATATTTAGTGATTTCCGGTTTTAAATAACTTAGGTGTATATCAGATACGAATAATGTTTTTTCCATTAATTAGTTTGTTATTGTCCCGTAATTGAAATGATAGAGATTTCTTCAGAGGGAACATCAGCATGAAATCCAAATTTCTCTGTTGGCATTGCTTTAATCTTATTTACTGTATCCATACCTCCAATAACTTTGCCGAAGACGCAGTATCCATATTCATCATCACTTTTTGATTTAAAGTCTAGAAATTTATTATCTGCTACGTTTATAAAAAACTGTGCAGTTGCAGAGTGTGGTTCGTTTGTTCGTGCCATAGCAAGGGTATAAGTTAAGTTGCTGAGTCCATTGTCGGCTTCATTTAAGATCGGAGGATCAGTCTTTTTCTCTACCATTCCAGTTTCATAGCCCCCTCCTTGAATCATAAAATTGTTGATGACTCGGTGGAAAATTGTTCCATCGTAAAATTTTTTATCGATATAGTTTACGAAGTTATCAACAGTAAGTGGAGACTTCTCGCGATACAAATCAACTAAAAGTTCGCCTTCAGACGTATTAATTATTACCGAAAGATTCATGTCAGTTACCTATCACATTAATGGATTGAATAATGATTGATTTTGTAGGGACATCTTTTACAAAAGGCCCTCCACTCCCGGTAGGCGCAGTGGCTATAGCGTTGACGACATCCATTCCACCGATCACTTCACCAAATACTGCATATCCCCAGCCTCTAAGGCTTTTACTCTTGTGATTAAGAAAGGTATTATTGGCGACATTTATAAAGAACTGCGCTGTGGCAGAATGGGGTCGGTTTGTTCGGGCCATAGCGATGCTCCCTATTTTATTTTCCAATCCGTTGTCTGCTTCATTAGCGATTGGAGCATATGGATTTTTTTCCGTAAAAGTTTGACTGTAGCCTCCACCTTGCACCATGAAGCCAGGAATTACTCGGTGGAAAATGGTGTCAGTGTAGAATCCACTTTCTACGTATCGGAGAAAATTTTCAACGGTTATTGGAGCTGCTTCAGCATTCAATTCAATCTCTACCTCACCTAAGTTTGTTGTCATTATAACTTTGGGATTATCACAAAAAGCTGCAGAATTTACTACGATTGACATAACAAAAATTAAAACTCTTAACATTGATTTTCCTTTTTAGAATAAACGGTTTTTACTATACTTAATTTTTTCCCTCATAAATTATTTTCCATTCATCCGAATCTTTTGACCAATATTGAATTTTTGACATTCGATCATTTAAGTTATTACTATTGTAATATTGGGTAAATGTAATTGCTACAAGGTTTTTCTCGCTCGGATATGGTGTTATTGAGAGGTCAGCAATTTCTACTTTTATCCATTTTTTACGGGAATTTATTTCTTTTTTTCTTTTTGCCCAATCTTGAAAATTTCGTTTGCCGTCGGTAAACAGGTTTGAATAATTTGTTAAATATTCTTCAGTGTCTAGGCTCTCCCAATCAGCTTTCCATTTTTCAACCTTTGTTAATAAGGTTTTCATTCTTTTTTTATTTTTGCCTGCTGTATTCCATTCAATTTTTTCAGAAATAATAACTGGTGTACCGTTTGTATCTATGTATTCACCAAGTTTTATAAAATCATCATTGTTTAGGACGATACATCCATCGCTATCCTGTGGTGGACGGCTGTAGGTGCTCCACGGGCTACCATGTAGCCAGATTCCATATCCACCATAGCCGTTTATTTGATCCCATTTATTAGGATAATTTATAGGGAAGGCCCCAGCTCCATAAAAGTCAGAGAGTGAGGTAGCGCTTATCTCACGGGTAACGCGATATATGCCAAGAGGAGTTTTTTTATCTCCCTCTCGCAGCTTTTTAACTCCTTTTTTTCCAATACTGACATAAAAATTCGTGACATATTTAAAGTTTTCTCCAAGATTTTTATAAATAAACATCGTAGAGCTGGATGTATCTATAACCAAAATGTGAGAGTATTTCTCGGTAATTTTTAAAAGATAGTTTGGGATCAGAGTTGAAAGATCGTTTCGGTAGTGACGCCTTATTCTTGCTATTGCTTCCTCGATGAGTTTGGTTACTTTGCTCCCAGGTAGCTGGTCTATGCCGAGGCTCTCTAAGGAATTAAATTGAGAGTACAAGAGATCTCCCATAATTAGATGGCCCAGTGCAAAATTGGGGTATGTTTCAGTTAGTTTTTCTGCTTTTTTGAGTGCATTTTCATTTTTATTTAAATAAATGTTTTCTAATATTTCAACCAGATTCGCTTCAATATTTTGGTTATCTGACGCCGAGCAGAGGGTGTTATTGAAGAAAATTATTGATAGGCAAGTGATCATAAACGAGATTCGCAACTTGCTTTGGTGGGATGAGAACAATATTTTGTTTGTCATGGAAGATACATTTATTTTGTGAATAATTCTTTATGAATTAGCCACTCTTTGTCGACTTTACGAAAAATTAATGTCTTGGTACCTTTTGAGTCGATAAGGTTTGATTTATAGTTCTGTTGAAAACGTACGATAGCTTCTGAATTTGTTTTAGAGACAATGGAAAAGTTTTGAATCAGTATATCTATCGACTTAGGACCGTTAATTCTCGACGTGCGGACTGACTCCCACTCTTTACGATTTTTCGAAGAGCCCCTGAATGTTGCCGTGTAATAGCTTATGTAATCATCTACATTTTTGGTTTCCCATGCTGACGCCCAGCCCTTTACTATTTGATAAAAATCATCAGGAACTATTGGCGAAAGATTATTCTCTGCGGTTTCAGGTTCATTGTGCTCTATTTCTGTGCCTAGATTGTTGGTTTTTTCCTGACTCGCTAATATTTTCTCTCTTTCTTCAAAATTTGAAATTCGTAGCACCAACGAGAGTTTAGTAAGAGTATCCTCCACGGAAATTTCATTTTGTATTGCTTTTTTATATGCTTCACTAGCAAGTCGCGAAAATAATATTCCGAGATTTTCAAAGATGATTCTGTAACTGTCATTAGCCGCAAGTGCGTCCTCTAAGGTTTCTCGTACTTTTTTCAAATCGCCTTTTTGAAAATATACATATGCTAAGTTATTGAAAGGTTCGGGGTTAGAGGGGAATTCAACGGTGAGTTGTTTGAAAATAATTTCCGCCTCATCCAGTCTTCCAATCTTAATCAGGGATAGTCCTTTAAGAAATAAGGGCCTCAACGAAAGGGCTTCTGATTTGTCATAGGCGTCAACTTTTTCAAGAACTTTAAGGTATTTTTTTTGGTTAAATAGTAGTTGAGTTTCCGAATATAGCTCCTCCGAAGAGATCGCGTACATACTACAAGAGCATGTTATCACCATGATAGTTAGAAAAAATATGTGTCGCATCTGTTATACTGTTGCAGTTTTTTAAGTCAGCTAAAGTCTTGTAAATAGAATAATAGTCTATCAACAACCATTCAAAACGCATAGCTTTCTAGTGCGTTTTTACTCAGGTCGTTGGATAAACTGGGTGGTATTCTAAATTGTATTTTGCAAAAGTGTTAAACCTTTATGTTACACATTTTTAATTCTTTAACTAAAAGAAAAGAAAAGTTTGTTCCAATTACTCCCGATGTTGTGAAAATGTATGTCTGTGGAATGACAGTTTATGATTTTTGCCACTTAGGTCATGGGCGAGTGATGGTATTTTTTGATATTGTAAAAAAATGGCTTCAGGTTCTGGGGTATTCGGTCACATATGTAAGAAATATTACGGATATCGACGATAAAATAATCAAGCGAGCGTGCGAACGAGGAATATCTTTTCAAAAATTAACAGCAGAGTTTATTGAAGAGATGCGGGCAGACTGCAAATATTTAGGGGTCGAGGACCCGGATCACGAGCCAAAGGCTACAGATCATATTCCAGAAATGATCGGTATTATAGAGATTCTTATAAAAAAAGGGTATGCGTATCACGTTAAAAATGGTGATGTCTATTTTTCTGTAAAAAAATTCGAAACTTATGGGAAATTATCAGGTAAAAGTCTGGAGGATTTGCAAGCCGGAAGTCGGGTGTTAATTGATGAAAAAAAGGATTTTCCGTTAGATTTTGTACTTTGGAAAAAAGCTAAGTTAGATGAGCCGTTTTGGAATTCTCCCTGGGGTAAGGGTCGTCCCGGGTGGCATATCGAATGCTCGGTAATGAGTAAAAAAACTTTGGGAACTCATTTTGATATCCACGGCGGCGGGCAGGATTTGCAATTCCCCCATCACGAGAACGAGATAGCTCAGTCTGAGTGTGCTCACGGAGCAGAATTTGTAAATTATTGGATGCACAACGGATTTGTAAGGATTGCGGACCAAAAAATGTCGAAATCACTTAATAACTTTTTTACAATTCGTGAATTATTAAAAAAATATGATCCTGAAGTATTGCGATATTTTATATTGAGAGCACATTACAGAAGTCCACTTAATTATTCTAATGAGCACATAGAGGACGCGCATCAGTCGTTATCACGTTTATATACAGCGGCAAAACATTCCTCTAATAGAGTGAATATTGATTGGAATTGCCAATTCGCAAAACGATTTAGAGAGGCCATGAATGATGACTTTAATACACCATTAGCAATCTCGGTATTATTTGAACTTGCGGGAGAGGTAAACCGGACTAAATCGAAGATTATGGCTGATCAATTGAACGCGATCGCAGGATTAATTGGTCTGTTAGGTAGACCTCCGACAGATTTTTTTCAATCAACTGGAAATTCTGACGATTTATCACCCTCAGATATCGAAAGGGAAATATCCGCGAGAGATTTGGCTAGGAAAAATAAAAATTACATATTAGCGGATCAAATTAGAAATACTCTTTGGCAAAAGGGTATCGAACTAGAGGATTCCGCTGAAGGAACTATTTGGAGAAAAAAGCAATAAAAAAATTTACTTCAAATAACTATTACCACTAGGATTAGGCTAAGGATTAATGTTTATGCTAAATCAACAGGAACTTTTTAGAACGAAAAAAAATTGGGAAATTAAAAAATTTTCAGTTGAACATATGTTTGGTCCTCCTGTAGCCAAAATAGAGATGCCTGCAGAGCTTACGAAAGGCCTCATTCTGGTTACTGATAAGGTGTTGGAGAGAGAAAACTATTCCAGCCATGGTGACCAACTTGCCGGGCAAATTTACCACGAACCAACATTGTCGTTAGAAATGCTCGATGTGGTTGGGGCAGCACATTTTTTTCATAGCTGTGCAACCCATTATCTTAATAATGTGCTTGGTAAGAAAATCCGGAATCTCGAGAGTGATTATGTACTTCAGGCCTTTTTCACAAGCATATGGGCGGTTTCTCAACGGGAAGGCGAATATAACCCTGCTCACCACCATACCGATTGTGATATTTCTTCGGTCTGTTACCTCAAAATTCCGAATTATAAAGAACGTTGGGGACAAGATCGCCGTTTCAAGGGAGAATCGGGAGACGGCGATATCGAATTTATCGCCAAATCTGTGGATAACGGTCTAGAGAATGGGACCTATAGGCACTCACCTAGGGTTGGCGACTTTTTCCTATTTCCATCTAGCCTTATTCACACCGTATATCCTTTTCTAGGTCAGGGTGAGAGGCGATCAATCGCATTTAATATGGGATATCAGTTAAGGCACAAAGAGAGCGGTAGGGTTCGGTTAGGGCGTTCTGATGGCGTATACCAAAACCCTGAAACTGGCCTGGCAGAATCTTTTCCCCACGTTAAGGAAATGGAAGGTAAAAGTTAAAAAACTGGTAAATTAACTGTTTAGGCGTCAAAGAATGTTTTCACTTTGTTCATCCAAGACTTCGACCGTGGATTATGGCGACTGGAATCGGCAAGATTGATTTCTTCTAACTCTACCAATAATTCCTGTTGTCTTTTGGTAAGGTTTACAGGAGTTTCAACGATCATATGAACCATCAAATCTCCAATCCCAGACGAGCGGACTTCTTTTATGCCTTTGCCTCTAAGACGAAATACCTTTCCCGTTTGTGTCTCCGGCGGGATTTTAATTTTAGCCGATGCATCCAAGGTCGGGATTTCTACTAATCCCCCAATTGCAGCGCAGGTGAAGCTAATCGGCATCTCGCAGTGCAAATCTTTGCCGTTTCTCGAAAAAACCTCATGGGGTTTGAGATGAATTTCAACATATAAATCTCCCGGAGGGCCACCATTTCCTCCTGCTTCGCCTTCACCCGAAAGCCTGATTCGATCACCATTATCAACTCCCGCAGGAATTTTAAGGGTCTGCGTTTTTTGTTTTTTTACTCGCCCTTCTCCGCGACAGTTGGTGCACGGATCCTGAATTATCTGGCCAGATCCTTTACAGGTTGGGCAAGTCTGCGCAACCGAAAAGAATCCTTGCTGCATTCGGACTTGACCTTGTCCATTGCACGTAGGACATACTTTTGGTGAGCTTCCTTTTTTTGCACCTGAACCCCCACAAACTTCGCACTGACCCATGCTTGGTACTCTGATACGGGTTTCTTTCCCACGCGCCGCATCTTCGAGTGATATCTCTAGATTGTAACGTAGGTCTGCTCCTCGGAAAACACCCCCGGATCTACCTCCGCTTTGTTGGTTTCCGAAAATATCACCAAAAATATCACCAAATGCATCAGCAAAACCGCCGAACCCGCCAGCACCGCCACCTCCCATTCCAGCGTTTTGCTGATCCAAGCCAGCATGACCGAATTGATCGTAAGTAGAGCGTTTATCTGGGTCGCTAAGATTCTCGTAGGCTTCTTTAGCTTCCTTAAAACTTGCCTCAGCCTTCGCATTATCAGGGTTTCGATCCGGGTGGTATTTCATTGCCAG
>PAHB01000020.1 GCA_002704665.1 Pseudomonadota bacterium | reverse complement strand
TCCGGAACCTGACCACTCCTTGAATCTATCGACTACATAAGTCAACCCTGAACTATCCTCGGTTAAATAGGGAGAATCAATTTGAGAATTGTTACCTAGGCAAATAACTTTGGTGCCTTGTCCCGCTCTTGTAATCAATGTTTTCATTTGTGTTGGAGTTAAGTTTTGAGCTTCATCAATTATCAAATACTTGTTGGTAAATGTTCTTCCGCGCATAAAGTTCAGGGATTTTACGCTGATTCTTGATGATAACAGATCGTTTGTCGCTGCTTGGCCCCATTTGCCAAAGTTTTCATCCGTATTATTAAGAACCTCAATGTTATCTTCGATTGCACCCATCCAGGGGTTCATTTTCTCCTCTTCTGTACCGGGCAGAAATCCAATGTCTTCACCTATCGGCATCGTATTTCTAGTAATGATAATTTCTGAAAATCTGCGGGTTTCCATTGTTTGCGTTAATCCTGCTGCCAGAGCTAGCAAGGTTTTACCGGTGCCAGCCACTCCAATGAGACTCACAAAATGAACCTGAGGATCCATAAGAAGGTTGAGTGCGAAAGTTTGTTCTTGATTTCGAGCTGTGATTCCCCAAACAGCCTGTTGTGGATTACTATAATTATCAATAGTGCTTAATATGACAGAATTTTTTGATACTTCCTTTACTTGTAATAATAAATTTTTCTCCGCCCCTTTTTGATATAAAAATTCATTTGGAAGAAAATTACCACACATAGGATTTTGAATTTTATAAAAAGTATGCCCGTCCTTTTGCCACGATTCTATACTGTTACCATGATTAACCAATAAGTTTTCGGGTGCTTTTCGTGCACCGCAATGAAGATTTTCACTGTCTTCTAAAACTTGGTCGCTATGATAATCTTCAGCCCTGAGGCCCAAGGCTCGGGCCTTTATACGCATGTTAATATCTTTACTGACAAGGATAGTGTCGCGACTTGATTTTTGTTCCTGTAAGTAGTTAACTAGTGAGATGATATGATTATCTACTTTTCCTATTGACATTCCGGCTGGAATCGTGCTCTCGAATGATTCAGTTTGCAGAAAAAGGCGTCCCCTAACCCCTTCGCCATCTGTTTTATCAAGAGAGATCCCATCATCTATATTTCCTTGATAGTCTTTTACTATCGAGTCTAAAAAACGGCTGGCTTGCCGCGCATTCCGAGCAACTTCGGACATTCCGCGTTTATTTTTATCTAATTCTTCAAGCGTATAAATTGATATGTAGATATCGTGCTCTTTAAACTTAAATAGACTCCTTGGATCGTGAACAAGGACATTAGTATCCAATACAAATAACTTTTTTGCAGTCAGAACTTTTCCGGGAATTGGTTTTATATTGGCGTTTTGCATTAATAAACCTATTGTAAGTTTTGTAGATGTTTACGGAACACAGAAAAACAAACGTAAAACAATCTAAAATAATTTTATCGTCATAAAGATTTTGCCGATTTAAGCACCTCAGCCGCATGCCCTGGAACTTTTACTTTTCTCCATTCTTTAACCACCTTTTGATCTCGGTCAATGAGAAAGGTGCTCCTTTCAATTCCTAGGTACTTTCTACCATACATATTTTTCATTTTCATTACTCCGAACATATCGCAGATGTGACCTTCCTCATCGGATATTAGATCGAAAACCAGGTTGAATTTTGATATGAACTTTCTGTGTGAGCCAATCGAATCTTTCGAAATTCCAATAATGGTACAATTTAGTTTTTCAAAATCAGAATGTAACTCATTAAATTGTATGGTTTCCGCGGTACAGCCAGGAGTATTATCCTTCGGATAAAAATAAAGAACCAAAGGTGATCCAGAGTAATTTTCTAATGAAAAAGGTTTTTCAGATGTTGAAGATGCGGTGAAATGCGGAACTTTTAAACCCAAAAGCGATTCGCTCATATGTAATCCTTTATATAAATCAAATAAACTTTTTTTACTAAATTAAAAATTCAGATCCTTGTTTTTCAACCAGACGTGCTATACCTGCTATCTTAACCGATGTTATTGTGTGTCTTGGCAAATCCTTTACAGAATTATCCAGATATTCTTTCAGGGAGACAATTTGATATTTTCTTTTACGCCATTCTCCCAATAGCGTGTCGAACGCTTCATGATATTTAATCCCCTCTGATTCGGCATTTGCTGCGTATACATGATGGAGACTTTTTTGAGTCAATTGTAATAAATTATTAATAGCAGTTTTAGAGGATTGTTTTTTTTGTAAAACGATTTCGGAAATTGTATGAAGTGTCGTCGGAATTTGAGGGCAGCCGATAATTTCGCCCTGAAATATAGGGATATAGGCGTGGGACCCTCGGGTATCCGAGGAATATTTGTAGCCAAGACGTTGGTTGAGGCGGTAGGCTTCTTTGTTCATTTGCCAAAAAGGCGCCGCTGAAGCAAAAGGAGGTTCGTCGAAAATTTTACAAAACTCAGCTCTTGCTAATTTCATCTGTAAGGCCGTCCAATTTGGTGTTGCTCGCCTCACCTTTCCCAACCACGCATTTGCGTTGAATGCATTGACTCCTATTTCGTATCCCTGCTTTTTCGTGGTTTTAATAACATCTATGCATTCTTTGTTTAACCAAGGAGGATTGATCAGTTTTCTACTGAACGTTGATTTAAGTTTAAGATGGCCCATACCTATTGATCGAAATAACTGCGATATTGAGTAAAAGTCGTAGTCTGGACCCATCGAGAAGAAAAAAGTTGCGCCGGCATCGTGTTTGACCAAGCTTTTTATTAATTTTGGGACGCCGATCTGCGCTCCTTTGGTGGAGTAAACACTTATTCTAAGGCCGATAGTCATGGGCTTCCTTCGCAATTTGCAATTTATCGAGATTGCTTTTGATGTCTTTGGCCAAATTGTCAAAAGTATGATTTTTAAGCTTATCAACGTTTATTATTAACGCGTCCTCTAACTTTTTATAGTGAGATTTAATTGATTTTTCGTAAGCAGGGTCATAATGTTTTTCTAAAATTTGTTCGACAAAATCATGCATTTTATTTGTTTTTATAAGATGTTCCCATTCAAGGAAGACTGTTTTACTAAGGTTTCTTTTTAATGGCTGTAGGCTGTGTAACAACTTACTTGGATTATTTACGAAGTATAAGTAATCTTTTAACAAAAGCTCCACTCGTAAGGCCCGATCAATTTTCAGGATAACACAGTCTGAATCCCACATTTTGCAAATTAGTGCATCTGGTACTTGAATATCTCCGATTTTCTTGCTCTCGGATTCAACAAAAACGCTCTTGGTTACATCAAATGATTTTAAAATTTCCCAAATTTTACTGTCAAACCGTTTTTGAGGTTTTTGAGGTTTATCTGGTATCCATCCTAATACTGATCCTCGGTGATTAGCTACATTCTCGAGGTCTAAAATTTGCTCGCCGTTGTTCTGGAGTTCTTTTAAAACATGACTTTTCCCTGATCCTGTTGGGCCGCAGATCACACAAAATTTTAGCTTTTTGCACAAAATTGGTATTTGTTGTCGTATAAATTTCCGGTATTCCTTATATCCCCCTTTTAGTGTATGCGCATCCCATCCGACTTCACGCAAGACAGTGGCCATTGCTCTGCTTCTTTGCCCCCCTCGCCAACAATATATCAAAGGTCTCCAAGACCGAGGTTGGTGGCTCAGAAATTGGGAAATATGATGCGCAATATTGCGAGCGACTAGGTGTCCACCGGTAATTTTTGCCTTGAAAGGAGAAATCTCATTATAGGCTTTGCCGACAAGATGACGCTCTTTATTGCTAAGAACCGGCAAGTTGATTGACTTAGGAACGTGGTCAAGTTCATACTCTGCGGGCGAACGTACGTCAATGATCGTGTCAAAATCTTCAAATTGTGAAGGAGAGGCTGTGTATTTTTTCATTTGTATATTAAAATCTGCCATCCGCAGAGTACTGCTCATGGGTAAACTTTACAACACTAATTAAGATACTTGAATCATGGAAATAAAGTTGACGGAATTTACGCACGGTGGGGGATGCGGTTGTAAAATCGCTCCTGATGTTTTGAACCGGCTACTTACAGAGCTGAAAAATACAAAATTGGTTCCAAACTTACTCATTGGTCTTGATAACGCAGATGATGCTTCCGTATATCAAATCAACGAATCTCAAGCAGTAGTCGTTACAACTGATTTTTTTGCTCCAGTTGTTGATGATCCATATGATTTTGGACGTATCGCAGCCACCAATGCTTTTTCAGACGTTTACGCAATGGGTGGAAAGCCCATATTAGCACTCTCTGTTCTAGGTTTTCCTATAGATAAGATTCCGGAACACGTGATTAAAAAAATTTTACAAGGAGGAGAATCGGTTTGCCGCGAAATTAAAGTGCCAATAGCTGGTGGGCATTCAATTGATAGCAAAGAACCTTTTTACGGACTCATTGCTTTGGGACTAATTAATCCGAAAAACATAAAAGCAAATAGTCACGCAAGAGCCGGTGATAGACTGATTATTACCAAACCCATTGGAGTGGGAGTTATTTCAGCTGCATTAAAGACTCAAACTGTTAATCAAAAGACATATCAAAAATTCCTACATCTCACAACTCAATTAAACTCTGTTGGCAGTCGGCTCGCGGAAATGGAAGGTATTCACGCTATGACTGATGTTACCGGTTTCGGCTTAATAGGGCATTTATTAGAAGTCTGCAGGGCTTCAAGATTGGTAGCACGAATTACTCTAGATGATGTCCCCATAATACCTGAGGCTTTGGAATTGATAAAATCCGGTGTAATGTCTGGAGCGTCATCTAGAAATTGGCGAAGTTTTAAAGATAGTGTGCAACTGATTGAGAATGACAAATGGAATACTATTTTATGCGATCCTCAAACAAGCGGTGGATTATTAATTACCACTGAAGAAAAACATTCTCTGGAGATAATTCGAATATTACGACAAGCCGGATGTAAAGATGCGAAAGAAATCGGTTATTTGAGCTCTGGGGAACCATTTGTTATGGGGCTGTAGTTAGTGACAATATTTAAAAAAATAATTTCTAGGATAAATGAGTGAATAAAAACATCCGTAATATTGCTATCATAGCTCACGTGGATCATGGCAAAACCACTTTAGTCGATAAGTTGCTCCGCCAAGCAGGCACATTTTCGGCTCACAAACAAGTAGAAGATCGTGTTATGGATTCAAACGATCTGGAAAAAGAACGAGGAATAACGATAATTTCAAAAAATTGTTCCATTGAATATCTTGGCATCCACATCAATATAATAGACACCCCTGGTCATGCAGACTTTGGAGGAGAAGTAGAACGGGTTTTATCCATGGTTGACAGCGTGCTGTTACTTGTAGACGCGGTTGAAGGACCTATGCCTCAGACCAGATTTGTTACAAAAAAGGCACTTGCTTTAGGTCTTAAGCCCATAGTGGTTGTGAACAAGGCCGACAGAAAAGAAGCACGTATAGATTGGGTGATAAATAATACCTTTGACTTGTTTGATCAACTTGGAGCAACTGATGAACAATTAGATTTTTGTACGATATTTGCGTCGGCCTTGGAGGGATGGGCCAAGCTGTCTTTGGACGACAATAAAGATGATATGCGGCCCCTTTTAGACCTGATTGTTGAGAAGGTTCCATTAAAAAAAATGAATATTGAAGGGAGTTTGCAATTGCAAATATGTTCCTTGGATTATTCAAGTTTTGTGGGAAGAATTGGAATAGGGAGAATAACTGCAGGGAAAATCTCCACTGGGCAAAATGCGTGGCTATGCAAGGGGCCGGCAACAGGGCCAGAGACAGTCAAGATAAGTCAAGTATTAAAGTTCAAAGGTCTAGAGCGAGTGGTAGTAGAGGAGGCTTTTGCGGGTGATATTGTTCTCATTACCGGGGTTAATCAAATTGGGATTGGAGACACCGTCTGCAATGTAGGCCAACCAAATGCTCTGCCACTACTTAAAGTAGATGAGCCGACACTTACTATGAATTTTATGGTCAACAATTCCCCGCTCGTAGGACGCGAAGGTAAATATGTTACAAGCCGGCAGCTAAAAGATAGGTTACAGAAGGAGCTTCAGTCAAATGTTGCCTTGAAGGTGGAGTTCACCACAGATTCTGATACTTTTGTAGTGTCAGGAAGAGGAGAATTACATTTATCAATTCTTTTGGAGAATATGCGCCGAGAAGGCTACGAACTAGCCGTAGGGCGGCCGAGGGTGGTAAAGAAGACAGTTGATGGAGTTCAGAAAGAGCCCTATGAACTTTTGGCAGCTGACATAGAGGAATCGTCTCAAGGAGTCGTGATGGAAGAGATAGGAAAACGCCGGGGCGAGCTTCTCGAAATGGAGAATAACGGAAAGGGAAGGGTACGCCTTGAGTATAAGGTTCCAGCTAAAGGCTTAATTGGATTTCAAAATGATTTTTTGACCTTGACAAAAGGAACCGGTATCGCGAGTCACATTTTTGATTCGTATGGTCCAATTTCGCCGCCACTTTCAACAGATCGAAGAGGGGTGCTAATTTCCCAGATTAGAGGAAATGCTGTTGGCTACGCTTTGTGGAAGTTACAAGATAGGGGGAGAATGTTTGTTAAGCCTGGCGATATAGTATACGAGGGGATGATTATTGGATTAAATAGTCGGGACAATGACCTTGTTGTTAACCCTGTTAAAACAAAGCAGTTAACAAATGTTAGAGCATCGGGCAAAGATGATGCTATAAATTTAATCCCGCCCATCCAGCTTACATTGGAAAAAGCAATTAGTTTTATCGCTGATGATGAGTGGGTTGAAATCACTCCCAAAACTGTTAGGCTTCGGAAGAGTGTTCTTAAAGAGCACGAAAGGAAAAGAGTCGGACGCAACCACAATAATACTGACCAGTTGTAGTTTCAAATTTGGATTTTCACCAATATGAGCGAATATATTCTCTTACTTTTACTTATAAAATTTACCGGTTTGGTTTTTGGATATGCCCTCTGTGCATGGGTCTATGAAAAAAGACGAAAGAAACTTGATAAGTTTAATAAATCTTTGCTCATTGAGATAGCTACGCTCAAAGAACGGGTGGCAGGCCACAGCAATCAAGAGGAGTTAGCTAGGATTCTTACCGCTAAAATATGGGAATCTCAAGAAAGTAAGTTTTTAAGAAAAAATGAAATAAGTTTAGAAAATATTCTTAAACCAATGCAGCAGACCCTTAAAACATATAGGTCAGATATGAACAATCAAGTCGAGAGTTTTAAAAATAGTCATATCCAGTTCGGTGAAAAATTTTCCATGTTTCAGGAAATAGTTAGCTCAATGCATCAAGATGCTAAAAATCTTACCAACGCGTTGACCTCCAAATCACAAGCTAGGGGGGCATGGGGGGAGAGTGTTTTAGTGGAAATTTTGCAAAAATGGGGTCTAAGAGAGAATGAGAATTACCGTCTACAAGATCCACAAAAGTCTGAGGATGGCGGGAAAAAAATACCAGATGTTATTATAGATTTACCAGATAATAGGCATCTTGTAATTGATTCTAAGGTGACTTTAAACGCGTGGGTAGAATATGAAAGTATTGAAAATAAACAATTAAAGCAAGAAGCTCTAAAAAAACATATTGCGGCGGTGCGGGCTAGAGTTTCTGAATTGGCAGGGAAAAAATATCAAGAAGAATTAAACTCACCAGATATGGTTCTCATGTTTGTTCCCATTGAACAGGCTTTTCTAGAAGCAATCAGAGAGGATGCAAATTTATTATCAAATGCTTTTGAGAAAAAAGTGTTTGTATTAGGGCATACTAATTTGGTGTTAGCTATTCATTTGGTTCAAGATATTTGGAGACAGCACAAGCAAAATGAAAATGTTTATGAAATTAGTAATCGTGGGAGGTTGTTATATGAGCAATTTATAAGGTTTCTTAAAGATTTGGAACACCTTGGTGATAATTTGAAGAAAACAGTAGATAGTTTTCAAAGTGCAGAAAAACGATTATCAACGGGCGGTAGTCGAAGTCTGATTTCACAAGCAGAGAAGCTAGTTGAATTAGGGGTAAAAAGCGACCAAAAAATCCCTAAGCGGTTCAAGAATAAACATCTAGAAGAAGATTATTAATCCTTTACCAAAAAAATAGATTTGGTCTTCGGATTAATAAGAAAAAATATTGCCCATGCTAAGAAAGGCCCCATAGTAAATAATAAGAATAAAATTAACATTGTCCAACTAGAGATGGGTTTATATTGGAGGCTTAATATTGAAACTACCGAAGCAGTCAACACGGCAAATATTTGAAATGTGCTGTAAACAATCATTAAGGCTCTAGCCCAGTTTGCCCGTTTTAGCAACCCAAAGCCGATTATTATGTGGAAGATTATCAATGCAAAGCATGCTGCAAATCTACCGCCCTCTGTGTTAAACAGGCAGTAGAAAAAAAATAAGGCGGCAAAAAAGTTCGCAATCGATAATACTCTAAGCTTTATCATTGATTTGTTTTCAGTGAATGATATAGAGTAGATTATAGTTTAATTTATCAGGAATCGCGCATTAACTTGTTGTATGAATGAATACTTTAGTGAAAATGGCCCATTGTCAAAAAGTATTGACAGGTATAAATACCGTCGTGAGCAAGTAGAAATGTCTCTTGCGGTATCCTCTGCCCTAGATAAAGAAAGTATTCTTGTGGCGGAAGCTGGAACGGGTACGGGTAAAACTTTCGCTTATCTTGTGCCAGCTTTATTGAAAGAGTGTAAGATTATTATTTCCACTGGAACGAAAACTCTTCAGGATCAGCTCTTTTTGAAAGATATTCCCAAAGTAAAAAAAGCTCTAGGATTAAAAAATCGAATTTCTCTACTTAAAGGTAGATCCAACTACATTTGCCATCATTATTTGCATCGAACAAAATCCGAGGGACGGTTTCGCACAAAAGTTGATTTGCAAAATTTTATCAAGATAGAAGAATACGCTCGATTTAGTAATACAGGAGATAAAACTCTCTTGGCAGATGTATCTGAGAACGCTGAAATATGGAATTCCGTAGTCTCAAGCCGTGATAATTGCCTCGGCACAGATTGTGAATTTTATGATACATGTTTTGTAATAAAAGCGCGTGCAGATGCAATGAATTCTGATATGGTGGTAGTTAACCACCATCTTTTTTTTGCAGATATATTGCTCCGCGATGTGGGTTTATCCGAGTTGCTGCCTGACTGTCAGGCTGTTGTTTTTGATGAAGCGCATTTGTTGCCCGAAATTGCGAGTCTTTTTTTTGGGGATTCTATCTCAACTAATCAAATAATGGAGTTGGTTCGAGATTCCCGTATTGAAATATTAGAAAATGCGGGGGATAGTAAGCAATTAAGAAAAAGTGTTGATCTTTTGGAAAATTCAATCGGGGATATCTGTAATATTTCAGCCCTAAAAAATGATCGATACCCCCAATCAGTGTTTTTTACGCAGAAAAAATTCTTATATCTTTATGAGACTCTTTTAAAGCAGCTGACAAATTTAAAAATTGATTTAGAGGATCAAAAAGACCGATCAACTGGATTAATGAATTGCATGTCCAGAGCGACAGTTTTAATTGAGCGTTTGAGGAAATGGGAGCAATCAGAGGAAAATGAAGGAGCAAATGATGATGAGGAAACTGTAAGTTGGCTAGAAACTTTTACAAAGTCGTTGCACTTTAACAGAACTCCTTTGAATGTGGCAAAGGTCTTTAAAAATCATTTGGAGAGTCGGTCCCAAACGTGGGTATTTACGAGTGCAACTCTATCGGTTAACAAAGATTTTAGTCATTACATAGGGCAACTAGGTCTTGAGACTGCAGTAACAAAGAGTTGGGATAGTCCATATGATTTTGGAAATAACGCCCGTCTATTTCTTCCTCATGGTTTGCCGGAACCGAATGACGAGAGTTACACAGAAAAAGCTGTTGATAGTGCCTTGTCGTTAATATTAGCAGCTGGAGGAAGGACCTTCTTTTTGTTTACCAGTGCTAGAGCTATGCAAAAAGCCGATTTGGTTTTGCGCCATAAACTAAAAGATCAAGGTTATGATTTTCCAATTCTTGTGCAAGGTATGCAACCAAAATCCACATTGCTTGATAAGTTTCGTAAACTTGGCAATGCAATTTTAATTGGAACAATGTCTTTTTGGGAGGGGGTCGATGTGAGGGGGAAGTCCCTATCACTCGTTATTATTGATAGAGTGCCTTTTGGTCGTCCTGACGATCCAGTGTTAGCTGCTCGAATACGAAGAATGAGGAAGCTTGGATTCAATCCTTTTATAGAGTACCAGTTGCCAAAGGCGATACTAACATTAAAACAAGGCGCAGGGAGATTGATCAGAGATGACGATGATAAAGGGGTTTTAATGATTTGTGACCCTCGT
>PAHB01000019.1 GCA_002704665.1 Pseudomonadota bacterium | reverse complement strand
GTCGGTTGCTATCAGAGCAGTATTGTCTATTTGGACACAATAACTTGTCGAATGCTCTAGAGCATTAGTCCACTGAGCTATTATCGTGTTAGTACCACCACCAGTTACACTGCCACTTGTGACATCAAGAGACTCCACAACACTATTGGTTGCCGTTTTAATCAATTTGATAACACCCGTACCAATATTAACTATCTGATCGAAAACCATTTCCACTGTTTGAACGGTTAAATTTAGTTCTGTGGTGTTATCAGCCGGGACTGTATTGGATAAAGAAACTGTATTACCGATATCTGAGGAATCCAGAGTTACCGCAGCTGATCGAATCCCTGGCACTGGTTCCCAATCAGCGGTAGGGGAGCCTGAAAATTTTGATTCTGCGTGTCCAACGGGAATATACTCGAAACTATAGTTTCCTATTGCAAGACCAGTGAATGTGACTCCCTGCCATGAGTACGACTGCCAATTAATGCCAGTATCGGATCCATATGCAATAAGATCTGTTCCATTGGTGTTAAAATAGTTGGTTCCTGCAACGCATCCACTGGGAGTGGTTTGAACAACTGTGGTGAATTCAACTATTGCTGGTCCATAAATAGTTCCTCCGGTACCAGTAAGTTTTAACTCACCCTCGGTAAAATTTGTGCCACCATGCCATGAGCCATACCAAAAGGTGACAGATCCAGGACCAGAATTGACATAACAAACAGAATTTGTGTGCGCTAATACAGTTTCAGTAAAGCATGAAAAAGCTAAAAAAGAACATATAATTAATGTCTTATATGGCTTTGGGCTCAGTATAAAATGTGTTAACGAAATATTAATTTTCATCTTAAAGAGTATCGTCACAAACTCATTAAGTTTTAAAATTCCGTTGTCACACTAAATTATTGTAAATTAATATTTTTTTGAGAGGATTTCTCATGAAACTTGTTGGAGAAGGATTATTTTGGGATGAGTTAAAGATTGGAGATAAATTTAAGACATTTGGCCGAACAATTACTGAATCAGATATCGTTAATTTTGTGTCATGCGTAGGAATGCTCGAATCACTTTTTATAGATAAGGAGTACCGTAAAAATCATAGCGCTATTAATGGTCATGCCGCACCGGCAATGCTGGTACTCTCACTGGCGGAGGGACTTACTTTGAACTCTACGGGGCAGGGAACAGGTCTTGCTTTTCTTAATATGGAGTTGAACGTGCTTGCTCCAGTTCTGACAGGGGACACCATCCACATCGAGTTAGAAGTGTTAGAGGCTAGGAAAACATCTAAATCGTCAAATGGTTTAGTAAAAACCCATAATAAAATTATTAATCAGCGTGATAATTGTGTTATTGAATATACTCCCTTAAGAATGATGTCTGGATCTAAAAAGATATAAAACTTTTAAATTAACTATATATTCATATGTTTTTATGTATAAAATAAAAGCAATATCATCTCCTCAAAACGTTTTATTTAAAGAGCTAGTGAATCTTGAGAAATCTGCTGCTTATCGAAGAAAAGCTTGCAAAGCTTTAATAGACGGAAAAACGTTAGTTATCGACTACATCAAAAAGTTTGGAATTGATGAAGTTGATGTAATAGTTTCAAGTTCATTCTTTCAGAATCAACCTGAATATCTAAAGGAGATTTTTCCTGAATCCAAAATATCCGTGTTTTCCGATCGTCTTTATAGTAAATTTGCCACCCAAACGCATTCTCAAGCAATGTCAGCAATAATTTCTACCCAGCGTGTTATGACAATTCTTTCAGAAAATCGAAGCAAATCACAACTAATATTCGTTGATGGAGTGCAAGATCCGGGCAATTTAGGAGCTATTATACGCCTAGCGGCTGCTTTTGATTTTGATCAAGTGCTCGTATCTGAGGCGAGTTGTGATCCTTGGTCGCCAAAATGTATCCGAGGCGGCATGGGCGGTCATTTTGTTGTTTCATGTAAAAAAGCAGATATTCGTGATATTTTGAACACTTTCACGGGAGAAAGGATTGCCTTGTCTGCCGATGATGGAGAGAGTATCTATCAAAAATCGGCTTTTTCCGATAGAACAGCTTTCTTAATTGGTGCGGAGGGTCGAGGAATTAGACCTGAGTTAAGGGATCTTGTAGATTTTTCCCTGAACATACCTATCAATGGTTCAATCGAATCTTTGAATGTGTCAAGCAGTTTAGCGATTGCTCTTTATGAATTTTGCCGCACGAGGGCCTAGAATGATATACATAGGTTGGAGTGGGGCATCTGTTTTTTTCGAAGACACCATTACTTTACATAATATATATTATGCGACATCCAAATGATAAAAAAAAAACTAACCTTCCAATAAAAAAAAAATTCTTCACTTACTTCATCTTCTTTCAAAAAGTATAACTGCCAGGGGGTCACCCCCAAAAATGGCCCCACTTTTACTCACTTGTTCTTCAAATTGTACGGATCATCGAGCTGGTCCATCAACTGGTGACGCGCTCGATAAACGTTGTTCTGGGCCTCTTGAATCCGCGCGTATTTGCTAACGCCACGATCATCGCGCAGCCGGCGCAAGGTTCGGTGCAGAACGCCCAGCACCTGACACGCTCGCTCGATGTGTCCGATCGACATGAGCGGGATGTCTAGCCGGTGCGTTAGCTGTGTCGTGCGAGCGTCGTTGTATTTTTCAGATTGCTTTTTCGAGTAAAAGCTTTAAGTGCTGTTCCCGGAATGGCAAGACCCTAAATAAGCCTCAAAACGTTTATTTATTTGCTCTCATCCTATACCAATGTATTATGCAAAAAAAAGAAAAAAAGGGGGAATTGTGCAGTGGGCTCTTATTTCTGTTCTTTTGTCTGGACTATGGGATTCCGGATTAAGGTATGAGACATATAAAGAATGCTTCGAGTTTGGAGTTCAAGCTAGTTTTAAGGAAACCGTAGCTAAAAACAATGAATCAATAGAGCTTAATGGGAAAACGTTTCCAAAAGATGACATTTCAATTGTGTTAGATTGGAAACGTAGAAATCACGAAGGAGCTACCATGTGTGTCCCAGTTGCAAAATAAATCGTGCGGCTGGTGAAGCTCGTCGTAAATTAAATGCATCAGGAATACAAATGGCAAGCTACAGAATGAGAGTTAGTGATTTTGGTGGTTTTAGGAGAATTTTTTGTGCATTCTGGTTTAGACAAAGGACATCTATTATGGAACGAACATCCGGAAGGCGGGTTTAGTGGGCTAGGTATCTCCCCTTCTAACATTTTTATTTCTCTGGTAGCTTCCAAATCGGGTGAAGGTATCGGGATTGCTGATAACAAAGCTTGTGTATACGGATGCTTAGGGCTTTCATATAGTTCCTCACGAGATGCCATTTCGACGATTTTTCCTAAATACATCACAATAACTTTGTGACTTATATGCTGAACAACAGCTAGATCGTGCGCAATAAAGAGGTAAGCGATATTAAAATCTTGCTGTAACTGTTCTAACAAATTAATGATTTGTGCCTGAATCGAAACATCTAAAGCTGAAACAGGCTCGTCGCATACGATCAGGTCAGGCTTTAAAATAATCGCTCTAGCTATCCCTATTCGCTGTCTTTGTCCGCCAGAAAATTCGTGAGGATACCTTTTGCCCATTTCTCGACTGAGGCCAACAATTTCTAAAGTTTCATCGATTTTTGAATCATAATCCTTGCGGTTCCTGACTTTTTTGTGAGCTTTAAGTGGCTCGCCAACTATATCTCGCACAGCCATACGAGGGTTGAGCGCTCCAAATGGGTCTTGATAGATCATTTGAAGTTTTTGTCTTAATGGTCTGAATTTTCTTTTATTTAGAGAGGAGATTGATATCTGATCAAACAATATTTCACCGGAAGTTGAATCGATCATTTTTAATATTGCTAAAGCTGTGCTAGTTTTTCCACAACCGCTCTCGCCTACAATTCCAAGGGTTTCCCCTCTTTTTAACCCAAAAGATATGTCATTAACTGCACGGACTTTTAATTTTTCTCCACTGAGAGGCCTCTGATTCGAGAAGTACTCAACCACTAAATTACGAACAGTCAGCAAATCCTTGTCATTTGTCATTAATAGTCGCCCAACAAGCCTTTGATTGATATCTATTGTTTGTAGTAAGAGTAGGTTTTTCGTGGAAGCATTGTTTAATCGCAAAATCACATCGAGGGTTAAAAGAGCATCCGACAGGCAATTTCGATAAATCTGGCGGATTGCCACGAATAGGCTTCAACTTTTCCTTTTTTTGGTTACTAAGTCGAGGAATGGAGTTCATCAATGCCAAAGTATAAGGATGCTGAGGGGAATTAAAAATATCCCGAGACTTTCCCGACTCAACAATTTTTCCTGCAT
The DNA here is from genome assembly GCA_002704665.1 of Pseudomonadota bacterium. Taxonomy (GTDB): domain Bacteria; phylum Pseudomonadota; class Gammaproteobacteria; order Burkholderiales; family Eutrophovitaceae. The sequence continues at coordinate 5,899 of PAHB01000019.1, read as the reverse complement.
ACATGACGTGCACTCTGTCGGCGTATCGGGCTACAACCCCGAGGTCGTGAGTAATTAATATTAGGGATGCATTAGTTTTATAAGTGATATCCTTGAGAAGATGTAGTACCTGTGCTTGAACGGTCACATCTAAAGCTGTTGTTGGCTCATCTGCGATAATCAATTTTGGATTACAAGACATCCCCATAGCGATCATGACTCTTTGACGCATTCCACCCGAAAATTCATGGGGATAGCTTGATACCCTATCTGCAGAATCGGGAATTCTAACAGCATCCAACAAACTTTGACTCATTTGCGAGGCTTTTTGGCTTGTTATCATGCTGTGAACCTCAGCGGGTTCACTTATTTGCCGCCCAACTGTCATGGATGGGTTAAGCGAGGTCATGGGTTCCTGAAAAATCATGGATATTTTATTACCACGTATTGCTCTAGCTTCCTCCTCACTCATTGATAAAAGATCATTTCCTTCAAAATGAATTTTTCCAGAAACAATTTGTCCGGGAGGATTAGGAATAAGTCGCATGATCGACATGGCAGTCACGCTTTTACCTGAACCGCTTTCACCCACTATCGCTACCGTTTCTCCCGATTTAACATTAAAAGACACATCGTCAACCGCCTTAATCTCGCTGCCATCCTCCATCCTAAAAACAGTAGTTAAACCTTGGACATCAAGAATTAATTCGCTTTTCATTAGTGTTTATTAATTACACCCAAATTCTCGTTTTAAGTCTTGATCAATCCAAATTCTTGCGTAGATTGGTGCTGCTCTAATGGCCCCAACAGCTAATTCACCCCAATAGTTTCTTACGTAGGGCCACCAAGCTTGATAAATTGTAATGGTTGGCAACCAAACTATAGGAACCCTTTCAGAAATTATGTATATATTAAGTTCTTTTAATTTTTCATCCCTAACTTTTTTATCTTGAATTCGAACAGTTTTAAAGTATTCCATATCAAATTTTTCGTCCGAATGCATTGAGGGGTTCCATGTTTGACCGGTGACAAAACTTTTTCTCAGAGTTGCAAAAGGATTACCTTCACTATTATTCATTAAGTACCCAACTGCTTGATCAGGTTGACGCATTTTCGCTCGAAACGTTGGGTAATCTAACATTATTGCATTAACTTTCACTCCAATTCGTTGATAATATCCCTCTAACATCGCCATTAAGTCAATGTGGTAGGGGTCTCGAGTGGTAAACTGCATATCAAACTCAAAGCCATCAGGATATCCAGCCTCAGCCAGAAGAGATTTGGCTTTTTCTGGATTATAGCTAAAAAGCTCAGCGCCACTTTCCGGTAGTTGAGCAACCGGAGTATAAAGACCTTCCCAATTTGAGGAAAAAGGATAGTCCAGCATCTCGCCATCTCCATTTAAAAGGGTAGAGAGTATTTCTTCTTGATTTACTGCTAAATTCATTGCCCGCCTCACTCGCACGTCATTGAAAGGAGGCTTGTCATTTCTAAGTGCTATAAAAGTTCCCCAAGGATTTAGTCGCTTTTTGATTATTAAATCAGGAGCGGATCTGCGGAGTTCATCGGCAAATTGCCAGCGGAAATTTTCAAGTATGTCTATCTTACAGGTTCGAATCGCCGCAATTTGTGCCGCTTCATCCGACATAATATGGTACTTAAGAGTATCTACAAACGGTAAATTATAAGAAACTCCGTTTATTATCTCTTTATCCCAATATTCAGAATTCTTTATGTATGTTTGACTATCGTCAGGGCTAACGTCTGCCACTTGAAACGGACCAGTGCCGGTCTTTAGTCGCCAGTCGTCTGACCCTTTTCCATCATTCATTTGTAAAACTTCAGGGGGGGCGATTCCGTTAAAGAAGCCCCAGGCCATCCTATAAGCCCAATTGGCATTCCAGTCATTTAGATAAGCCACCACGGTATGCTTATCGGCCGCTTTCCATTCTTGTACAAAATCCCAAAAAGTAGGAATTCGACGAGGACTAGTCCACATATGATTGTAAAAATATACAATATCGTCGGCGATCAATTCGCGTTTTTCCATAACTCCATCTCGGCCCGGCCAATAAACTCCTTTTCTTATATTGAAAACTAATCTCAATGGGTCTTGTTTTACCGTCCAACTTTCTGCTAAATCTCCTCTAAAATGTTCAGGAGGAACCCAGTCAAAGGCCTCCCAAGTGTTTTCGTTACTCCCTCTAGGACCAAATTGTAGGTCACCTCTGATCAAATGATCTAGATAAGGTTGATCTTGATTGGTTTTCCAAACCCAGTCGTATTGGTTAAATGATAGAGGATTTAATATGGCATTTTGATGTGCGATATTAATGGTACCACCGTACTCTGGTTCAGTTTTCTCTGTTTGACTGATTAAGGTTTTCTTAGATCTAGTCTCATTGCTGTCGCAACCGGAAAAAAATAAACCCGAGAAAAATATCATCAGTACATAATGGCTTATCAAGTGTCTCATAATTACTCTCTTTTTATATATTTATTGAGAAATTAACTGTCTCCTACCACTACCCCGCATTCGAGGGTCCAACAAATCTCTAATGGCATCACCAAACATATTTATGTTGTAGACTACAATTGTTATAACAATCCCCGGAATAATCGCTAACCAGGGGGCTTGGAACATATAGCTCCTTCCCTCAAAACTTAACATGCTACCCCAACTTGGTTCCGGAGGAGGAACTCCCAGTCCTAAAAAACTTAATGCTGCTTCGACCAAAATAGTCGCTGCCAATCTTGTAGTAAATAAAACGCTGACTGGAGCTAATATGTTAGGAATTATATGTCGAATCATGATCATTGTAGTTGTCACGCCAATCGAATCTGCAGCCTTAACATAATCATTTTCTCTAACCCCCATTACTGCTCCTCGTATAATTCGCGAGCCTGCTATTCCGTAAAGTAAACTAAGTATCAATATAATTTGAATTTTTCCGGGACCTAGAACAGATACGGCAACTATGACTACAACTAGATCTGGAAAACTCATCCATGCATCCACCAGCCTTTGCAGCACCATATCTAGTTTTCCGCCGAAATATCCGCTCAAAACTCCTAGGAAAATGGATATTAATATTGAAAGAAGGGCTACGGCAAAACCAATAACCATAGAGGTCCTCGCGCCATAGACGATGCGACTAAAGACATCTCTTCCAATTTGATCAGTACCAAAAAAGTAGGCAAAAGATGGGCTTTGCAGTCGATCTTGTGGATTCATTTCATTATAGTCAAAAGGAGCTATCCAATCAGCAAAAAGCCCACTGAATATAAAGATAATGCAGACTAACGCGCCAACTGCACCTAATGGTTTATCTCTACATAACCTCCATAAAAATAACGATAAGCTATTGTTTGAAACGATTTGTAAAAATTGACCACCCATTACTTAATTTTTTTGGTACCTGACTTTTGGATCTAATAACCCGTAACTTAGATCAACAATTAAATTTGTAAAAATGACGAATATACCAATCATAAGAAAAATCCCTGTTATTACCGGATAATCCCTATCCATAACTCCCAGGAGAAGTAGCTGTCCCACCCCTGGAAGATCGAATATCCTTTCTAGTACCACCGTGCCTCCAATAACAAACGGAACAAACAAGCCGACTAAAGTTACGACTGGAATAAGGGCATTACGGAGGGCATGACGGGTGACCACTAACTTTTCCCGCAAACCCTTAGCCCGGGCAGTTCTAATGTAATCTTGCCTTAAAACTTCCAGCATCATAGTGCGGGTCATACGCATTGTAACGGCCGCCAGTGAGGCCCCCAGAATCAATGCTGGAGATATAAAAACCGCAATGAAAGAAAAAGGATTTTGCGAAAACGGAATAAGGCGGGTTGGTGGACTCCACCCCCAAAGGATAGCTGGAAGAATCACTACAATAGTTCCTAACCAAAAGCTCGGAATCGCAAGTCCAAGAATCGCAAAGCTTCTGCCGATATGATCCCCCAGTGTATCTTGATAAAGAGCCGAATACACTCCTATTGGAACCGCGATAACGAGAGCAAATAAAATGGCCAAACTTCCGAGCCAAAATGTTACCGGAAGTCTTGATACAATCTCATTACTAACAGATGTCTCCCGCATAAGGGATTTTCCTAGATCACCCCTAAAAACTATATTACTAATCCATTGGACATATTGAATATGAATGGGTTTATCAAGTCCCAAATCCGCCTCTATTTGTTTGCGAACTTCTTCCGTATTTTCCATAAACGGACTGTTCTTGATTATTAGATCAACTGCATCACCCGGTATGATACGAATCACAAGAAATACAATCATGCTCGCGAAAACCAAGGTCGGTATCACCGCTAATAGCCTACGCCAGACATAGCTTTGCACCAGTGGATCCTTTCCCGTCCTCTCAAGAACTTCAGGTTACAACCTTTGCACGAGTAAAACAATAAGTTGTTTAAACTTTAAACAATCGGTGGAAATTATCGGTGGTTTGTGAAGCGATGAGATCTATTTCTACATTTTTTAGATTTGCCAATTCTTCTGCAACATACTTTACAAAAGATGGTTCGTTCGTCTTGCCGCGAAAAGGTACAGGTGCCAGATACGGCGAATCCGTTTCGATAAGAATCGAATTCAGAGGCACTTTAGCGGCAACCTCTTTAACTTGTGTCGCATTTTTAAATGTTACAATTCCCGAGAATGAAATCATGAATCCCATATTTATGGCAGCTTCAGCCATTTCATAGGATTCAGTGAAACAGTGCATAACACCTCCCGCCTGGGACGCTCCCTCCTCTTTCATAATTCTAATTGTATCTTGCGGTGCTTCTCTCGTGTGTACTATAAGTGGTTTCCCAACCTCTTTCGCACAACGAATGTGCCGGCGGAATCGCTCTTGTTGCCAACTCATATCTCCTTCGGATCGAAAATAATCAAGTCCAGTTTCCCCAATAGCAATAATTTTCTCGTTTGCAGATAGGTTAACTAGTGTTTCCAAGGTCGGCTCTTGCGCCTCTTTTTCATTAGGATGAACGCCGGCTGAACCGTAAATATTTAAATAGGAATTAGTGATTTTTATGATCTCTGGGAGAGTCGTTGTACTTACTGATACACATAGCGCTTTTTCAACGTTGGCGTCACTCATTCTCTGTATGACGCCATCGAGATCTGAGATAAGATCGGGAAAATTAATATGACAATGGGAATCGATGAACATTTTAGATTCGTGCCTCCATATAAGGGAAACCGGATAATAACACTTCAATAGCTAATTTGTTATTAACAGGATGATGAGCTTCTTTAGCATAGCTGATTACCTTATCTCGCCATTTTAACAACTCCTTTTCTGGTATATTTGCTGCCATTTCTTTTGTTTGATCAAGTCGATCTAAATGATAAGTGATTTTGCCTGAAACCTGAAAAAGAAGCACATCATAAATTAACATGTCTAAAGTTTTTGCAAGAGTTTGAGGTTTTATTTTTTCCGCCACGTTTACCAATGACTCAAATTTTGCATTTTCACACAAGCCCTCCAATAATTGACTACGATTGCTCCAAAATTGATCATCTGTCAAAAGGCCAAGGGCTCTAAATGGAGCAAACCCTGCCATTGAAAGACTGAGATTTAATTTTTCTTGAGGAGCAGTTGTATTTTCTTGCATCCAACTCAATGCAGTTTTTTTACTCGGTTGACGGATATTAATTTTGCGACACCGGCTTCTAATCGTTGGTAAAATTTGAAATATCTTTTCAGTCAACAAAAAAAAGAAAGTATTGGTTTGATAATCCTCCAAAAGCTTTAAAATCGCGTTACTAGGAACGGTTCCCAAAGTTTCGGCATTATATATGACGATAATTTTCGCTCTACCTCTATGAGAAGTTTTTTCAAAAAAAGAAGAGATGTTTCGAACATCTTTTATTGTTATTTTCGAATTT
>PAHB01000018.1 GCA_002704665.1 Pseudomonadota bacterium | reverse complement strand
TAAAAAGCTTCATTATCAGACTCAGGGTACCATCCCGGCAGGCCTAAGATCGGAACGGGAGACAGTGCTCGACCATGAGATAATTTTTTTGGTTCGAGAATATAGGAACTCAGTATTGTATCAACGTTTTTTAATTCCGCTATTTTTTTTTCGGCCAACGCAGGATGGTAAATTAAGATACTTTTCCCCGTTACACCTAGGCGGGGGGACAGCATTTTTTCATACAAAGCATGTCCGAATATTATGAATTTCATCTCGCACATCAACTTACGCCTATTCTTCCAAAACAAATCCTTCCAACGAAAAGTACGAACCAATTTAATTAGCTCTAGAGAGGTTGAAAAAACAATAACGCCATCCTCATCAAATAGCGTTAGGGCATCGCCACGTGGCGATCGATTTGAACGAGCTCTATCCAAAATTGCCAAATATTGTTGATGGTTTATCACAGCTTTTGTTTTCGGAAAGGCTATCCAAACTAATGCATTCAATATATCGTGACAGTTATTTGGTCTGACCAAAACCTCTCCTTTCAAAAATGCTCGTGGCTCAAAAGTTTCCTCAAACTTTCTATTTTTTTTGGTCTGACATACAAAAGTGACAGGTTGGCCGTTGGAATTAAGGATTTTACCGTGAACTGTTTCCAATAATACGTTTAGGTCGTCTAATGACACAAGACGGCTTTGAGGAAGCTTTTGGAAAAGACCACGCAAGGGGTCGAAAGGAGGACTATTAAATTTATCTACATCATACAAAATCAGAAAATTCTCCAGAATTACTAAGCGGATCGTCTTTGTGTATGGCAACAAAGTTAAAACCCATCTCTGCCCACTTATATTCGAATTCCATAAAAAATTCTATTATTTTTTCTTTTTCTGATTTGTAATATTCAACAATCATGCTGGGCCTTTGCTGACTAATGACCCCCCTCGCTCCTCGCAAAACATCTGCTTCCATCCCCTCTACATCAATTTTTAGGAAATCAAGTCGTTTAAGATTAAGCGAATCCACTGAAATCATGGACACTTCTTTCGCCCTTTTTCTATTTATAGGTTGACCAATATCTTCTGAATCATCTGATTGTTTAAGTTCTAAGCTTCCAAAAGAGCTCGGAATTAGGTAGTTTACTTCTGGTACCTCGATTACGGAAACAGAATCACCCAAGGCTCGATTATAAGCAGTAGCGTTAAAGCAGTTATTAATGGCAATGTTCCCAGCCAACGCATAATAGAGTCTCTCTTGAGCTTCAAAAGAGTAAACGTGCCCCCAAGAGTGCATTTTTTTCGCCCACTCAATAGTATGGACGCCAATGTTTGCACCACAATCAATCGCTACCACTCCATCGCCAAACCTCTTTCTTCTAGCGTCAAGCATTGTAAGGGCCAGCTTTACTTCTTCCGGATCAAAGCACCCTTTATGCATTAGCTGAGCCCCAACACCAAAAAAATGGGAATCCCCTTCCACAGACTTGTAATCAAAGCGATTAACGATCATTGATCCATGATCAGTAGATGCCAGTACGAATGCTTGCGTGCGATTTTTTTTAACATCCATCAACTTGATGCTCCTTTTGGACCAGTCAACCTAACATAAACAATATGGTCTTAACAACGCCATAAAAATTCATTTCTAATTTGCGCGACCTTTCCATCTTTCATTAACTTAATTAGATGTGCCTGAAGAGAATATTTAGCAATCGGATATAAGCCCTTATTAACGTCTCTGTAAACTTCTTTTACTAATTCGTCCAGATTAGCACGTGACATTTTAGATAATGCATCGATGACTTTTTTTTCACGGTTTAATCGATGCTTGATAAGGTTCTCCACAACTTCTTTTGGATTTTTCATGACGTCCCCATGGCCCGGAGCAATACAGTCTAGGTCAAAAAGCAAAAGATTATTCAAAGAATTTAGGTACTGAGACATATCGCCGTCAGGAGGAGCTATCACAACCGTAGAACCATTCATTATGTGATCACCTGTGAATATTATTTTTTCGTTACTCAAAATGTAACAAAGATGGTTTGACGCATGCCCCGGGGTGTGAAGAACACGCAATGTATACTCGATTTCTGATATCTTGTCGCCATCTTCAAGAATTTTATCAGGATTAAAAGTTGGATCTTGATTTGCCTCGTGCAATGCCATCATTCCCATAATTGGTGCCCCAGTTTTTTTTTTCAAGATATAAGCGGCTGGCGAATGATCGAGATGGGTATGCGTTACCAAAATTCTTTTTAACTTTCCATGCAGCATTTTTACAATGTTATCGACATGCTCTTCTAGAGGTGGTCCTGGATCTATTACCGTGATGTTTTCTGAGCCAATGAGATAGGTGTTCGTTCCACCACCTGTCATTACTCCAGGGTTATTCGCTGTGATACGCCGTACCGTTTTACTTATCTTGGTGATCTTCATTTTCAGCATCTCCAGGAAATATTCACACCAACTTACTATTTTTATATTTTAGTTCAGGTTGAATAGTTTCAACTTTTTTTTGCTTAGCAGCTTTTACATATAACAGCTCTTCAATATCTCGGTATCCAACGATAGATTCTAGGTTTTTTTTTGTCGGCATTAGCAACGGAAAATCTTCCTTTAATGCTTTTTGCAGCGCTTCCTCAGGTCTTATCCATATACTATTAACACTTTCAGAACCATCGTGAAAAGCTTGTTGATAGCGTGGAGCAACCGCCAAAAAGAAACGTGTACTATATCGCTTTGCCTCTGATATTGGCGTTATCCAATGCGAAACATATGCCATTCTATCAACCGCAAGTTTTACATTCAGCTGCCGACACAAATCCAATAAAACCGAATTGCCGGCATTTAAATCATTCCTATATCGATTTAGAACTTCTTGCTCTCTATAGCTTGCTCGACCAAATAACTCACCTGATTTCCTATACGCCATTAAAATTCCACACTCCTCAAAGCACTCTCGCACGCATGCAACCCAGTAATTTAAACCCCCACTGGATAGGCCCATAATTTCAGAAGCCATTGAATCTGTGATGCCTGCAGAAAAATTCTGACTAACAATCTGATTGTCATAGGTTTCCACCTTACCACCTGGGAAAACCCACGCCCCACCAAAATTTGCGTTTTTGTTACGAAGAATCATCAATACTTCTAAACCGGCTTTTGCTGGTCGTATAAGCATGACTGTTGCCGCAGGTTTAGGCTCAGTTGGAGGGGTATTTGGTTCAGCTTTGTGGATGTTTATCATACCCAATTATAAACTTATTGAACTTTTTTATAAAAAAATATGGAACTTTAGTTTATTGCAAAACCTCTTTGGGGAGTAATCCAACCAATTAAAATCTGAAGTAATGATAAAAGTATTCTACGATGGAAAATGCAATCTTTGTGCAAAAGAGATCGATTATTATCGAAGAATCGCACCGGCTGGGTTTTTTTATTGGCAAGACATAACAGAGTCGGCTGAGGAGCTTAACAAAGATGGAATTAGCACAAAGGAAGGACTAAAGTTCCTACATGTAAAGGACAATAAAGGCAAGTTACACGTAGGCGTAGCCGCCTTTGTAGTTATTTGGAGCAAGTTGGATATGTGGCGCATCTTGGCAAGGCTCGTTTCCTTTCCCTTAATACGGCAAATTGCAGATTGGTTATATGGGGTTTTCGCGGAATGGAGATTCAAACGCTCCGAACATTGCCAAGTCATTGATAACAAATAGGATCAATTTCAAGCAGACGAACCATTTAGCTGGCCCACATCAAATGTCGATACGGGCGCGACCAACGCTATCCGTGCCGATTACTCTAAATCGCCGCACCGCATTATCAGCCTCCATCATTTTTTTATTTCCAAGAGTTCCTACCTGATTACCAGCATTCCCATTCAGTATATCATTCGGATGTTTGTGATCAGCAAAACCCAAGTTAACAGTAGCCAAGTCATACCCCATCAGACGTTGTACTTTCTCCGGAAAAGCACGGGCTTCCTCCATTGAGATTGCCAAATATTGATTTTCTTCTTGCCGAAGCCACCCTAACGAATAATGAAGTGCCACACCACACCTATCCCGATCCGATTCATTTGCCCCCCCGCCATGCAACAAACTCCCGTTATATATCAATACCGAGCCTGCTGGCATATCAGCCTGAACTATCTCTGCGACCTTAGGCGTACGATCATCAGTCCATCGATGGCTACCGGGTACTATTCTTGTTGCACCATTTTCCTCAGTGAAATCAGTAACAGCCCACATTGTTGCTAAAGTTAAGGGGGGCGAAGGATTTTGAATAGGGTAGAACCCTGTATCTCTATGCATGGTTTGAGCTGTCTCACCAGGCGCGAGGTGCATAACCCCTGTGTAATTTACTTGGTATCGTACGCAATAGGGACCGAGAACTAAATCTGCAGTGTCCAATATAAGCTGATTAGTTAACATTCTGCGGGTAATTGGACAACGACTCAATAAAGCGCCAAACCGCTTCGTCCTATGCCCAAAAAACGGATCGGGGTCTCCAAGCTCTACCAAATCAAGATGCGGATTCAACTGCTCCGATAACTCGGTTAATTCCGCTTTTGGTAGTAGGTTTTTAACTACTGCATAGCCCTGTTCTGTAATGGCTTCATGCAGTTTCACCGAAGAAACATCTGGTTCAAAGGTTTGAAGAACTCTCATTTAGTTTTCCATTCTAGCTAGTTTTAATCCTACGATTTACATGAAAATTAAGATTAATTTACCACGCTATTTAATGGAATTAAATGAAAAAAGAAAAATTTATCACTGGGGAAACAAAGTAACAACACCTCTTAAGTTTCGATGCCTCTAACAGCTACCCTGGTTTGAATTGCGTCGAAAAATCAAAAAAATACTCGCACTATTTTCATAGCGCGAGTATTTGTAAAGCTAAGATATTACTGAGCTGATATTTTATATATTTCACCTTCGTCAGTTGCAGCGTAAAGAGCATTATCAGGTCCCATTACTAAGCCACGAAACCTCTTCGACATTCCTAGTGGCATGCGCACAACGGTTTTAATTGACAGTCCATCAGCAGCAATATCGTACATGTCAATACGGAGTCCGGTAGGTGTATCACCGAACCCAATTCCCATGATACCAGCAGCTAGACGTCCCTCATAAACACCCCAGTTACTTCCTTTTAAGAATGCGGCAGATCCCGTTCCTTGCGAGAAGCCATTGTTATTCCAAGCAGGGGGCATAAGGTCACCAAAACGAGTATCACTCATAGGCGTATAAGCGGCACGCACTGCAGGGTCCATACCTTCTTTTTGGTTTGGCTCATAACCACAGTACATATCTGGACACGCGGCTCTGCCAGCTCTTTTCTCTGCTGGGTCCCAACCACCGTTGCCACCATTTACTAGAGCTGTGATTTCATCGTTATGCCAAGGTCCATGCTCCGCGGTAAATGCTCTACCATCCATCGGACGGAAATCTATACCTTGAACATTTCTATGACCATAAGTGTATATACGCTTGTCACCACCTGCCGGAGGATTATTTTCTGGATGTGCATTTCCGTCGCCATCAATTCTGAGAACTACCCCGCACAATAACGAGTTATCCTGAGGGCATATTCCACGATGTCGATCACCGGTTCCTACCCAAAGGTAACCCCCTGGTCCAATACGGATTCGACCCCCATTATGAGCCCCTGGGCCACCAAAAGGCTGATCGGACTCAAATGGCTTGTACTGAATATCTTTAACGATATCAGTTCTACCAGATACACTTTTTAGATTTTTGGCAACTTTGAATTTCATGACTATATTTCCGTCACACTTCTCAAAATTGGTTTTGCACCCAGAACCATGATACTTAGTCGATGTTGAGTAAACATACAAAGTGCGATTCGAATCAAAATTTCTATCGGGTACAACGCCTAACATTCCGGCTTGCCCGTCACAGAAAAGGTCTTTACCTGCAGCAGCATAACCTTTCGAACCCTTCATTCCATACAATGCATGTGTTTTTCCACCTTTTGTTCTAACTGAAAGGCCCTTACACTTTTCAGTGTAAAACATTGTGCCATCAGCTAAAAAAGCCATATCCCATGGATTCTCAAGACCTGACATAACCATCGATGCGCTGATCGATGGGACATTCATTCCTTGATGACCGTCGGCTTGGGCGTTAAAAGCAAATCCAAACATCATCCCGAAAGCGATGATTGCAGAGATAAACTTAATCTTCATAACCTACTCTCCCTAGTTGTTAACATATCGCGCATCTTTTAAATACGCGGCTAAATTTGCAATTTCTTCATCAGTTAAAGGTTTTGCCATCATGATCATTAGACTCGAATTTGGCCCAACTTTGATTCCTTTCCTGTACGTTTCTAACTTTGACTTAACGTAGGAAACCTCTCTCCCAGATATTTTAGGGTAGCTTGCCGCACCCTTCCCAGCCGGTCCATGGCAGGCGATGCAAGACTTTTTATATCTTGCTTCTCCTGCGACTTTGTCCCCAGCGAAGGAATAACCCGAAAAAGTAAGGCAAAAGAAAAAAAATGCTAGAGCAGACGCGAAACGTTTCATGATAGTGTTCCCATTTCCCCCCCTACTAAAAAAAAATCACGAACCGTAAAGATACATGACGGCTCGTACATGTCAATCCTCTACAACTATTACATGGCCATCAAATGCCTATACCTTGTTTAACACGAACAACGCGAGCTTCTAAAATTAACTTTAGAAGGTTCTTTCTTCATAAAAACATAGAGTTAGTTTATTTAATACCCAACCTCAACTCGAAAGCGATATCACCCGTCACGCGGTGTTCTTGTAACATCTTGTCCAAGTTATCAAGGAAATACCTTGGCATCGGAGATGTTTTGCGAAGGCCCATATCCACATGAGCCAATATGTGCTCGCTAAAAGAGGAGATATTTCCCAAATGATCCACGATTATGCCGGCGTAATGAACTAATTTTTCGCTAATTTTTATAAGCCTGAAGTGCGGAGTCGCGCGGTCACCTTCCCGCACTTCTTTTAGATACCTGATATTGGCCTCTAACGTGAAAGACGAGTACCCTTGTTTGAAATACTCTTTTGTAAAACCCATGGATTGGTAAAAATCAACACACCCACTCTCAAAAATATGTTGGTAATAAACAACATTCATATGTTTATTGAAATCACACATGTTTTTGGTGACGATCACTTGTTCACCCTTAGATGGAAATTTGTCTAACATATCAACTCAATCATTTTTTAGCTCCATACCGCAACAAAACGAAAATTTAGGCAATAATATCCGGCCGACAGTTTACAACTAACTCAGCAATAGACGCTGAATTGGACAACGAAAGAACTGTTCTTACAATAGACGCAAGATCTTCCGGTGCAGTCATTTCTTCGAATGGCACACTCTCTATTCCACGCGTTAAATCCGTCGCCACATACCCCGGACATAAAGCGGTACATCGGACTCCATGCTCCCAGCCTCCTTGCCGCGTTGCTTGGGATAACGCTACCAAAGCAAATTTGGTCATTGAGTATCCCACCCCACTGCCAAATACTACTTTTCCAGCTAAGGAGGCAACATTGATAATACGCCCGACTCCAGATTTTTTTAAATGTGGAAGTGCCAGTCTCGTTAGAGAAAGAGGAGCTTTAACGTTCACCGACCACATTGAGTCGAGAATTTCATCACCGTGGTCGTCATCCATCACAGAGAGAGGTTGATAAATTCCTGCGTTGTTGACTAAACCATCTAACCGCCCAAAATGTTCGAGAGTTGATTTAACCCATTCGACGTGAGTATCCTTTATCAACGCATCATACCTCGCAACCGAAAACCGTTTGGCATCCCAATTATTAACTAAATTGTTTAATGAATCAGGCTCTCGAGCACCTAAACTCAACGAAAATCCGGCTTGGTAAAGATTCTTAGCGATAGCGAGCCCTATACCTCGGTTAGCTCCTGAAATCATAATTACTCGCCCCAACGCTGATAACATAATTTACCTCTTTATTGTTTTTAATTTTTTATAATTCACACTTAAAACAAAACTACGCATCTAACTTCCATACTCCATCTATCTGGGGCACCGTCTCGGGTAGACGGATCGGCAAAAGCGCTATGAAAGCTAAAACTGCAAGGCAATTCAGGGAAATCTGAGTCAGCCCTCTGACCCTTAGATTTCGCCAACCCTCCTTCACTATCCCATTGCTTGATTAAAAGGGCCTCTGTCCGTTTCATTTTTGGATAAAACCACCAACGATGATCAGGGTTATATTTCGCAAAATAATTCTCTCCTACCCGGTCTGAATAATGAATTTCAAACACTACTAGATCTTCCGGTTTCACCGTAGAGGCATCGCAAAGAGCCAGGGGATTAAGCTCGACGGGCTCTGGAACAATACTTCTCCAAAGATTAATGATTGAAAATCTGCCTCCTCGCTTAACTTTTTCAGCGTCCTCCGGGAGAAGCAGACTACCTCGTTGCTTGATTATCTCGCTAACGGTGTCATTCTTACTAGGAGGTTTTGATAACTGATTGATTCTTGCAGGTGCACTTGTAAGGGTATAATCCCCATGAACAGCGTGTGCTGGACCTTGAACCTGCTGTCCACCAGTAATCATTTTTTTTGTTTTTTTTCCGACTGCGGAGCGAATATTATGGTCAAAGGCATAAACAACTTGCGCCCCAGTTGCATCTTTAACCGTCTCCTCGCAAAGAGGATAATATTTTCCGACGACAGTATCATTATTAAAAAAGTCAATTTCCAACTTCTCTATGTCATTAGCAATCAACTCAAATCCATGTTTTTCTAGAGTGGCCATATGGTTAGATCGTCCATCCTCGACCCGAACCTCGTACTCCTGAAAATTCACGCCTACCCAATTAGAATCACTGCCTTCCAAATCACGACGAGTGTAGACTCTGCCATTACGATAGAGCGAACTCCTCGATTCCGATGACATATAATTAAAGATACCTTCGCTGTTCATTGTGGCAGTTGGTCAACCCTCTTTAATTTAAAAAACGAGATTATCATTATTAAAAAATATGTTTCAGTTTAGACGAACTAAGGAAGTTGGAAACCTTCCAAAACAGTAGTAGCGGTCCACCAAGATTTTGTTTCGATTTCTTGGGTCATCCATCTGACCAAATTATTGTGACTAGACAATGGCAATTTTGCCCACGAGTGCAAGTGCATTGGAGCAGCAACAACCACATCAGCTATGGTAGGATCATCCCCGCATAAATACTTACTACCCGAAAGTCGGTCATCAAGGATTCCAGCAAGTTTATTAAAATTCTGGTTTTCAGATTCCAAGACGTTGTTATCAGTCTGATCACCCAATAATGGTTTTACGCAATTCTCAACCAGGTACTTGTAGCAAGAAGGGAACCATGAACTGCTTTCCCAAAGGAGCCACCGGTTTACATCTGCCCTCGCTTTAACTTCGGTGGGATAAACCGCACCGTTTCCAACTTTCTCTGCGGCATATTGAAGAATCGCATTCGATTCCCAGAGTATAAAATCACCATCTTTCAGCGCTGGCAATGCTGCATTCGGGTTTACCGCCACAAATTCTGGACTCTTTTGTTTCCCTTGAAAATAGTCGACTTTGTTTACATTGTATTCGGCTCCGATAAGTTTAAAGCCAGCTAAAACTTTTCGACTATTTACCGTTATTGGATCTAATAACAATTCCATAATCACCTCCCTGAGATTCATCCGGATTCAATACTATCACAGGGATTGTTGTCGAGGTTGTGGTAATTTCAGAGGGTGAATATAGCAATCCTTATTGAAGAGGCCTGGTGCTCTTATACTGACCTCTTTGTTTCGATAGTGATCCCACCCGCCGTCTCCACGCTTTGTACGTCTTGGGCTTCAGACTTTGCTTCATCAATTTTTTAACCTCATTTTCTGATAGACCAAAAGCGAACCTGATACTTTCGAAAGACACTTGGTCCGATAAAGCCATCACAATCAATTCGTCTATTACGTTACAATTTAAAATCAACATTGGAAAATAGACAAAATGTCGCTGCTGGAGTTCAAAAAAACTTAATTTACTATCTAACCGATTAAAAATTAACATGCCTCCTAGAAAAAAATTGCGAATATGTGAAAACGATATAACCATTACCATCCGCATTGAGCTTCCTTTGATAACAATGGCGCTCGCCTTAATCGTCGATTTAAAAAGAAT
>PAHB01000017.1 GCA_002704665.1 Pseudomonadota bacterium | reverse complement strand
CGAGCAGTAGCTTTCTTCTTTTTAGAAGCTGCTGTAGGTTTCTTACGAGCAGTAGCTTTCTTCTTTTTAGAAGCTGCTGTAGATTTCTTACGGACAGTGGTCTTCTTTTTTCGGGAAGCTGTGGTTGTTTTTTTTCTGGCAGCGGTCTTCTTCTTTACTGCCGTAGTTTTTCTTCTAGATACTGCTGTTTTCTTTTTTCCAACAGATTTCTTTTTCTTAGCCGCCACTTTCTTTTTTCCAACAGGCTTTTTCTTAGCTGCTGTTTTCTTTTTCGGGGCAAGTTTTTTCTTTATTGTGGCTTTCTTTTTCGGCGTCGTCTTTTTCTTAGATAACCCTTTTTTCTTCACCGCCTGTTTCTTTTTCGCAGCCACTTTCTTCTTAGCTGGTTTCTTCTTTGCTGCCATTTCAATCACCTCCTAGGAATACAAGTTAATAGCATTGATTAAGGTTAAAAAAAAATACAGCGCCACTGGTAAAACTAATAACGCTGACCGAAAACCATTTTGGAGCGCTTTTACATCCCCCGAAAGGCTTATCAGTTCTTTACTGTGGTGTAAGATATTCATCAGTTTACTACCTATTTGAATAAGATCTATTACTTGAGTTTTCTTGTGGTGTTTTGTCTTTCAAATCCTTCATTCCCAATTCAAAGCACCACCTGTCTGGTATTCTATGACCCTTGTTTCGAAAAAATTCCTCTCCTTTTTGAGATCCATCATTTCAGACATCCAAGGAAATGGATTGTTAGCGCCGTCATAGATTTGCTCTAGTCCGATTTGCTGGCAACGCCGATTTGCGACATAGCGCAGATATTCCTTGAACTTGGACGCATCTAATCCCAAGACTCCTCTTGGCATAGTGTCCTCAGCATAACGGTATTCTAATTCCACGCCTTGCTGAATTAAAGAAGAAATTTCTCCTCTGAAGTCTTCGGTCCACAAGTTAGGGTTTTCTAGTTTAAGCTGATTGATTAAATCTATGCCAAAATTACAATGCATCGATTCGTCCCTAAGAATGTATTGATACTGTTCCGCAGCTCCCGTCATCTTGTTTTGTCTTCCGAGAGCCAATATTTGCACAAACCCCACGTAGAAAAATAAACCTTCCATAATACAAGCAAAAACTATCAAACTTTTCAGCAGCTTTTGATCACTAACATGATCTCCCGTTTTAAAATTCGGATCGGTAAGGGTTTCTATATAGGGTATTAGAAATTCGTCTTTTTCTCTTATACTTGCAACCTCTTTGTACGCATTAAAAATCTCCGCCTCGTCTAGACCAAGACTCTCAACAATGTATTGATACGCGTGGGTGTGAATTGCCTCTTCAAATGCCTGTCTTAGCAAATACTGCCTACATTCCGGAGCTGTTATATGTCTGTAAGTTCCTAAAACAATATTATTAGCAGCTAGAGAGTCTGCCGTTACAAAAAAACCCAAGTTACGTTTAATTATTAGCCTTTCATCCTCAGTCAGTCCCTTTGGGTTTTTCCATAACTCAATATCTCGAGTCATATTAATTTCTTGCGGCATCCAATGATTTGCACAACCCGCCAAATATTTATCCCAAGCCCATTTGTATTTAAATGGCACCAATTGATTTACGTCAGCTTTTCCATTTATTATCTTTTTATCTTCTATACGAACTCTTCCATCGACGCCTTCACCCGAATGATCAATGGAATGAATTGGTTCTTTTGAGCCCGTGTTTTCCAAGAATGACCCATCCGAAGGCGTTCCACTAGGGACGCCACCAGCACTTACTTGTTTATTAATTTCTTCATCAAACTGCAACATATTTTTACCCTATACCTTTACTTTCTGTCTTTCATTGATTAAACCTTTCAAAGCTATTGACACGCTTCACAATCCGGATCATATATTGAACAAGCTTTTATATCCGCTGGTTCTACATTACTTCCACTTCCCTCATTCTTCACTGACTCAGTCGGAACTGAATTAAGCCTTCCGGAGTTAATCGTTGCTTTTTCAACATGCGTGGCGGCCAATGTTCGGAGATAGTAGGTAGTCTTTAAACCTCTCCTCCATGCTAATTTATAGATTTCATCCAATTTTTTTCCAGAGGCACCCGACATATATATGTTTAGGGACTGTGCTTGGTCGATCCACTTTTGCCTTCTCGCTGCGCTTTCGACTAGCCACGCTGGATCTATTTCAAATGCTGTTGAATATAAATCTCTAATGGCACTAGGTATTCTATCTATTTTAGATAATGATCCGTCAAAATATTTTAGGTCAGAAATCATAACGTCATCCCAAAGATTCAACTTCTTAAGTTCCTCCACAAGGTACCTGTTAGTGACGGTAAACTCTCCAGAGAGGTTTGACTTAACGTAAAGGTTTTGAAAAGTTGGCTCGATTGAGGCTGACACACCTACTATGTTGGCAATTGTTGCTGTTGGTGCTATCGCAACACAATTAGAGTTTCTAATTCCATATCGCTGTATACGATTACGCAATATATCCCAGTCCATCGACGAGACCATATTTAGTTCAACATTACCTCCTCTCTCGCTTTTCAAGATTGCCATCGTATCCTGGGGTAGAATACCCTTCGACCATAGCGATCCATCAAAAGTCGAATAACGCCCTCTTTCCTCGGACAGCTCTGTTGAAGCCCAATATGCATAATAGCAAAGCGCCTCTGTTACTCTATCCGAAAAATCTACTGCCTTCTCGGAACCGTATGGAACCTTCATCAACTGAAGGCAATCCTGAAATCCCATCATGCCTAATCCCACAGGTCTGTGTTTGAGATTCGAATTGCGGGCTTTATCTACGGCATAAAAATTAATATCGACAACATTATCCAACATCCGCATCGCTGTGGAGATCGTTTTCTTAAGCTTGGAATAATCTATATCCCCGTCGCGGAGATGGGCTGTTAGATTCACCGAGCCTAAGTTACACACAGCTATTTCTTTGTCAGAAGTGTTAAGTGTTATCTCGGTGCATAGATTCGAACTGTGTACAACGCCGACATGGTTTTGGGGACTGCGAATATTACAAGGATCTTTGAAAGTAATCCAAGGATGACCCGTTTCAAATAACATCGATAACATTTTTCGCCAAAGGTCAGAAGCACCAACTTTTTTAAATAAAGAGATTTCCCCTGTCTCAATTTTTTTCTCATAAGCCAAATAAGCAGTTTCAAATTGCTCACCGTAAAGTTCATGCAAATCAGGGACATCAGCGGGAGAGAAAAGCGTCCACTCTCGACCCGAAATAACCCTTTTCATAAATAGGTCTGGAATCCAATTTGCTGTATTCATGTCATGGGTCCGGCGCCTATCATCTCCTGTATTTTTTCGCAATTCCAAAAATTCTTCGATATCCAAATGCCAAGTCTCTAAATAGGCACATACAGCTCCTTTTCTTTTGCCTCCTTGATTCACTGCGACTGCTGTGTCGTTGACTACTTTCAAGAATGGAACTACTCCTTGTGACTTTCCATTGGTACCTTTTATGTGAGAGCCTAGCGCTCGAACCGCTGTCCAGTCATTCCCCAGTCCACCAGCAAACTTTGATAATAACGCGTTCTCTTTAATACCTTCGTATATACCGTCTAGATCGTCTGATATAGTGGTCAGATAACAACTCGACAATTGCGACCTTATAGTGCCGGAATTGAATAATGTCGGTGTTGAACTCATAAATTCAAAACTCGAAAGAACGTTATAAAACTCTACCGCCCTCTCTTCTTTATCACGTTCATTTAACGCCAAACCCATGGCAACACGCATAAAAAATACTTGGGGCAACTCTATACGTCTACCCTCAAGGTGTAAAAAATATCGGTCGTAGAGTGTTTGTAAGCCAAGATATCCAAATTTTAGGTCGCGATCAGCCTCCAGAGCGTCGCCAAGTTTTCCTAAATCAAAATTCAATAACTTTTCGTCTAAAAGATTTTTTTCGACTGCTAAGTGAATAAATCGTGGAAAGTACTCAGAGTATCGGACACCCATCATTTCGTGACTGGTCTCATTACCTAAAACCTCGGATCTGATACTATTAAGTAAAAGTCTTGCCGTAACGAAACTGTAATCCGGCTCTTTCTCTATTAGAGATCTTGCGGCCATTATCGTGCTTTTTTGCACCTCCTCTACTGATACGCCGTCATACAAGTCCCTAACTGTTAACTTTACTATGCTACTTGAATTTACCGATTTCTCTAGCCCTAAACAACACTCATCGATCAGCTCTTTTAAAACATCTACTTTTAAAGGTTTTAAACCGCCACCAGCGCGAACATTAATTTGTTTTTGCGGATTTGTATTTTCTTGGCCCCTCTCAGCCCGCTGTCGATTTCGACTTTCTCTGTAAAGCACATAGGCCCTCGCCACCTCATGTTGCCCAGCTCGCATTAGGGCAAGTTCTACCTGGTCCTGAATATCCTCAATGTGAAATGTCCCCCCAGAGGGCTTTCGTCCGGGCAGAGCCTGCACCACGGTCCCTGTCAGGGAGGCCACTAAGTCTCTTATTTTCGCCGAGGCAGCTCCCTGACCTCCACTTACTGCCAAAAAGGCCTTTGTTAACGCTAGGGCTATCTTTGGCGGTTCAAAATTCACCACTGCGCCATTTCGCCGAATCACTTTGTGTTGAGGAAAAGAATCTGGAAGTTCTATTTCTTCAGATTTTTTGTCCTCAGCCTGGTGCGTCGGGGCTGATGAGGTTAAGTTCGTCGCAAGTTGCATTATTCCTCCAAAATCTCTTTAATATTCTTAGTACTGATCCCGCCCTTTTTACTGACCACTATATGTTGTGCTTTTACTTTTGTATAACCGCTATTTTTAGTGTCTATTGTCGACCTGTCAAGAGATTTTTAAACTTACTTGAACAGCTGTCCGTTTTAAGCTTTTTTTGATATGTCTACTTTGCCACGAAGCTAGTTGACCACTAAAAAGCTTTATAAACATTGTCTGAAAGCAAATCTTTCGAAAAAACAACAATTATTCAATCAGTTTCTTATACTTATCCCATTCAAACAGCTCACCCGGATCGCTCTTTCGCCCGATCGGCAGCGCGATTTCACTGTGAGGAACAATCTCACGTATAGCAAATTTTCTTTTTAAAACCTTTGTAAGTTTGGCTAGGTTAAAATACTGTTTTTCGGTGAAGCGAGTGGCATCGGTTCCCTCCAGCTCAATACCAATTGAAAAGTCATTGCAATTATGTTTGTTCCGCCAACGAGACTTCCCTGCGTGCCACGCCCTCTTGAGGCAAGAAACGTATTGGGTAATGTTACCTTCTCTATTGATCAGGAAATGCGCAGAAACTCGTAGATCAATAATTTGTGAAAATTGAAGGTCTCTCAGTTTCTCGATTTCATTCATAAATAATTTATCGACATACCCATTCCCGTACTTCCCCGGGGGCAGGCTTATACAATGTATAACCAATAATTCAACATCAATATCAGATGGTCTATTATCATGGTTAGGTGACTTCAAAAAATCAGCGGCAGACAACATACCTTCACTATCGATTTTCCACACTGTTTCCATCATTATTCTTTATAAGTCAACGATTGCGCGAATAAAATCATTTTTTTATCGCTCTCGGGATGCCCTTTGATGTTCCTCGGAGCAAAATACCCGGCCGTTAGATACAACACTTTCACTTTCTGGAAAGTTAACTCTACAGTGATCACATACAACCATGTTTTCTTTGTGCGGCCTGTTGACGCGGCCCCGGTTTTGTAAAAAACGAACCGTTCTTACTACTTGAAGTACAAACAAAATTATCAAAATTAAGAGAACATATTTTGCCAACATTTAACCTCTTTTTAAAATAAATTCACACCCAAAATACAAAATCAAATTTCAAAATTTAGCCGCACTTTATAGCTTTTAAAAATTTTGGGAAATACCGTAGCAGTAGCCTCATGGGAGTGTCAAATTAGCATATCAAATGTTTGAAAACTCCGCCCCAAACCTCAAGCTCGTCTTTCGATTGAAAACTTTGCTAGGTCAATTAAACATTTTTTGTACTTCGAGTCAGAGATAGCCTGCAAAGCATCAATGGCAAGTTGTATTTCGATTTTTGCTTTGCCATAAACATACTCAATCGCATTGTTTAACTCCATTACTTCTACGACTCGCTCTAGGTTCGAGTCCGATTGACTCTTTATCGCATCTCGCAGAAATTTTCGCTGTTTGTCAGATCCATTTTTCATGACGTAGATTAGCGGCAGAGTGACTTTACCTTGTGAAAAGTCATCTCCAAGGTTTTTGCCGATTGTGTCCTTGTCTCCTGAATAATCTAGAGCGTCGTCAATAAGCTGAAAAGCCACACCCATGTGCGACCCATAGCTCGCAAATGCTTCACATGCGTGATTTTCAAGACCACCTAAAATTGCGCCTAACTTAGCGGCTGTTTCGAACAACCTCGCAGTTTTTGATCTAACAATCGCATAATAGGTATCTTCTGAAATCTCAGGGTCTTGCAGATTTATCAATTGACTAATCTCTCCCTCTGCAATCGTGTTAGTCGCCTGTGCTAATTCATAAGTTACTTGGTCATTTTCTATTTCTGCAACCAACTGGAAAGCCCTAGAATAAAGAAAATCACCAACTAAAACCGTTGCAGCATTTCCAAAAATTACATTAGCAGTCGCGGAGCCCCGGCGAAGACGCGATTCGTCGACAACATCATCGTGCAAAAGGGTAGCCGTATGAATAAATTCGACAACTGTTGCTAATTTCAGGTGATTCGTGCCGCTGTTGTAGTTACTTGCCAATGCTGACAAAACAACGATAGCCGGTCTTAGCCGCTTACCTCCACTCTTTATGATATGCGCCCCCACTTCCTGAATTATTTTAATCGGCGAATAAAGGTAATGTACAATCATGTCATCCACTTTTGACATTTCGCCTGGAATGATAGTAGAAATTAGTTTAGGGGTCATAGTGATTTTCTAGAAAAAAGACCAACAATACTTTCAAAAAAACGTGTAGGAATTATAAAGGTTTACTTGAATAAATAGTGTTTTTTTTGTACGATACGACACTGATAAAAACCTAGGAACAAAATGTCTTCATTTGCTGTGGTTAAGACTGGTGGTAAACAGCACAAAGTAGTCGCTGGTCAAAAAATAAAAATAGAGCGCCTCAAAGACGAGGTTGGAAGTCAAATTAACCTTGATGAGGTCCTTCTGCACTCGGACGGGGAGAAGGTAACAGTTGGCAAGCCTCTTCTCAGTGGGGCGACTGTAAAAGCGAAGGTGATCTCACACGGAAGACAAGAAAAAATTCGAATTTTCAAACTTAGACGCCGTAAGCACTCGAAGAACCAACAAGGGCATAGGCAAGATTTTACAGAAATAGAAATAGAAAATATACTAACGGAATAGGTATTTCAAATGGCTCACAAAAAAGCAGGTGGTAGTTCTCGAAACGGCAGAGATTCAAACTCAAAAAGATTAGGAGTCAAGCGAGCTGGAGGGCAAATTGTTTCAGCAGGAAGTATTTTAGTACGACAAAGAGGTACAAAATTCTTTCCAGGAGAGAACGTGGGAATAGGAAAAGATCATACTCTGTTTGCAAAAATAGATGGCGCTGTGGTGTTCACCACTAAGGGTGCAAAAAATAGGAAAACCGTTCAAATTGCACCATTATAGTCCTAGCGGCATTCAAAACTAAGCCTCGTTTGTGACGAGGCTTTTTTTATTGAATCGTTTTAGAGCTATACTCAAAAAGTAAGATCGGAAATCTTTATACAACCAGCTGCCGAGTTATAGATTTTATGAAATTTATCGACGAGAGTGTAATCGACGTACGAGCGGGTAGCGGGGGAGATGGGCTAGCTTCTTTCCGCCGAGAAAAATTCATTCCCAAAGGTGGTCCAAGTGGAGGTGACGGCGGACGAGGCGGTCATATCTACGCTTTAGCTGACAGAAACATCAACACGTTGATCGAATACCGCTTTGCCCATATTCATAGCGCAAAGAATGGCGAATCCGGTAAAAGTAAAGATCGATATGGAAAAGCAGGTCTTGATATTTTGTTAAAAATGCCGGTAGGCACTGTAATATCTGATAAAAATACGGGCAGGATTATAGCGGATCTATCCGAGGACAAACAAAAAATCTTACTAGCAGAGGGGGGAAAGGGAGGCCTCGGAAATATTCACTTTAAATCGAGTACCAATAGAGCTCCACGACAATTTACAAAAGGTGAAGCTGGTGATCAGCTCACACTACGACTGGAATTAAAAGTTTTGGCTGATGTCGGTCTTCTCGGACTACCCAATGCGGGCAAATCCACACTTACCAGAACCATTTCAGCAGCCAGGCCAAAGGTGGCAGATTATCCATTCACCACTTTAGAGCCAAACCTCGGGACTGTCAGAATAGATTATGGTCGTAGTTTTGTCATTGCGGATTTACCTGGTCTGATAAAAGGAGCCTCTACTGGTTCTGGACTTGGCTTACGTTTTCTTCGTCATTTAGATCGTACGAAACTTCTTCTTCACGTTGTTGAAATTCCTGCAGATAAAAACTTTCAGGCTGTTATAGATAAAATTATGGAAATTCTCACGGAACTGAAGCAATATGGGAACCACATTTATTCAAAACCCCGTTGGCTAGTTTTAAATAAGATAGACCTCTTCAGCGAAAAACAGAGTAAAAAAATGTTCACGAAACTAACAAATATTTTGCAAGATAATCATCAAAAAATTTTTTTCATATCTGCAGCATCTGGAACCGGATGTAATGAACTTACAGGTGAAATAATGCGCTATCTTGAGCAAATTAACGAAACACAAAACACGAGTGGTAAGCCATAAAAATGGGGGCTGAAAAAAACAAACCAACACGGATAGTAATTAAAATAGGTAGCAGCCTCGTTACAAATGAGGGAAGGGGGCTAGATGTCGAAGCTATAAAAGACTGGGCCAATCAAATAATCTCACTAAGAACAAGAGGCTATGAAGTAATACTTGTATCAAGTGGTGCTGTTGCTGAAGGAAAAAAACGGTTGGGTTGGACCTCAAAACCTAGAGTACTTCATCAACTACAGGCAGCGGCATCAGTCGGACAAGTAGGGCTAGTGGAGGCTTATGCAGGATCTTTTCATGAGCAAGGCGTGACTATTTCTCAGATACTGCTAACGCACGATGATTTTTCCGATCGAACCCGTTATCTTAATGCGCGTTCTACGATTAACGCTCTATTAGGCTGGGGTGTCGTGCCAATTGTCAACGAAAACGATACTGTGGCAACCGCTGAAATTCAATTTGGAGACAATGATACCCTAGCTGCCTTGGTTACTAACTTGTTGGAGGCGCATTTGTTAATCATATTAACTGATCAAGATGGATTGTTCGATCTGGACCCTAGAAAACATAAAGATGCGAAGCTTGTGAGAGACGGAAAGGCAGGAGATCATGAATTAGAGAAAATGGCCAGCGAAATACCCGGTAGTCATATTGGTAGCGGTGGTATGCAAACAAAAGTTCTTGCTGCAAAAAGAGCCGCGGCCAGCGGCGCCGACACAATAATAGCGTCTGGACATGAAAATAATATCTTGCTACGAATACTAGATGGGGAAAAAATAGGAACAAAGCTTAAGGCAACCAAGATTCCTTTAGACGCAAAGAGGCAATGGCTTGCTGATAATCTGAAAATCAAAGGGATCGTTAGTCTAGACACTGGAGCAGAAACTGCAATAGTTAAAGACGGAAAGAGCCTCCTGCCAGTTGGCGTAGAAAAAGTGGAAGGCACCTTTACACGAGGCGACCTAGTCAGTTGCGTCGGACCAGCAAATAAGGAGATAGCTAGAGGACTAGTTAATTACAACTCAGATGAGGCAATTAAACTGATCGGTATCACTTCGGTAAAAATAGAGGAAGCTTTAGGTTATGTAGCGGAAGAAGAATTGATACATAGAAACAACTTGGTAATCCTGTAGCCCTTTTATAGATTATAGCTCAGCAAAATCTCGCGACAGTTCATCTTTGGTTGCTATAGGAATTTCTTGCGAAATATCTTCGTATCCATCGTGATCGATTCCAACGGTGAATTTATCCCCCTGCTTAATTTGGCTAACTTCATCGGATGAAAATTCAAAGCGTAAAAAATGTACTGAGGAAGTTTTTTCATCATTCTCTCTGTCCAAATCTTCGTCAGCTATTGCAAATATCCTTTCATTCTCACCAACTTTCATAAAAACTCGATCTTCCACCCCGATTAATTTTTGTAAGGCTTGTTTTCGCTCTGATTCCCCCTCAAATTCAATAAACATCGTAGCCTTTAAATTGCTCCCTGTTGGAATCATAGGTGCATACGCTTGGATTTCCTCCAAAACCCCCGCCTCATCAAAAATCCGCTCGACTCTGAGCATTTCTTGTATTTGATAACGCATCGTTAGTTCACTTTCGAAGAACAAGGTTATATTCTCCCCCAAAGCAAGTCGTCTCCGCTTTTTATGTTCCATGACCTCTTTTCTAAACTGTTGACGTTTTTTAGAATAGTCTTCCAAAGAATACAAACTTTCTCTTGCAATTTTTGACATTTGTTTATCCTCACACTTGTAATGGCCTATATACCATATGCTTTTCTTAACAAACTTATCGGATGGGCTTTATCTTTCACTTCCCCTGTTTGTTTTTGAATTCCTTGCTGAATATGAACTGACGCTATCGCGCAATCCGAACTGATATACTGGGGATTTTGTTCTGCCATTTTACGGAACACTGGCCTCCCAATTTTCATCGAGTGGGAGTAGTACTCTTTTTTCACCCCCCATGTGCCGTCGTGTCCCGAGCATCTCTCTACAACACCGACCTTCGTATCTGGAATAAGCTCTAGAATTTCTCTGGTTTTTTGCCCTATGTTTTGTACCCTTAAATGGCATGGAATGTGGTAAGCGACTGTACCCAAACTGTGCTCAAAATCCTTGTTAAACAAACCGGATTTGTTTTGAAGTGAAAGAAATTCAAAGGGATCGCACATCGCATCTTGAACCGCAAGAACATCTTCATCATTAGGAAACATAAGCGGAAGTTCTTGCTTGAACATAAGTGTACAAGAAGGCACTCCAGTGGTAATAGACCAACCTTCCCGAGCTAATTTCGATAACTCCGCAATATTCGATTTTTTTAACTTTTCAACACTTTCAAGGTCGCCTAATTCAAGCTTCGGCATCCCGCAACACACTTCGCTCCGTAGTTGCTTCACTTCTATCTTATTGTGCTCCAATACAGCGACAAGGTCCTCTCCTATGCTTGGCTCGTTGTACTTATAGTAGCAAGTCGAAAAAATTACCACCTTGCCCAAAGATTGGAAATCTGCTGCACCCCGATGTCCTTCACTAGGCGCCCTATTTAGCTTTGCATCGAACCCTTTACTCGAGTAGGGAGGAAGCACTCGTTCCTTGTGAATGCCGAGAGTTTTCTCCATGACTGTCCGGACAACCCCATTTCTGTTTGCTGCGTTTACTGACTGTGACACAACAGGGATGGAAGCTAGCTTTCCGATTGCATCCGTGCTGGACAGTAGTTTATCTCTAAATTTCGCCCCCTGATCCCTAAATTTAACCGCTTTGGCGCGAAGCATTAGGTGGGGGAAATCGATGTTCCAATCGTGTGGAGGCACGTAAGGGCACTTACTCAAAAAACACATGTCACACAAGTAACACTGATCAACAACTTTCCCGAATTGTTTTTTATCAACAGTATCGAGCTCACCTGACGTTGCCTCATCGATTAAATCAAATAACGTAGGAAACGAATTGCACAAGCTCACACACCTGCGGCAAGTGTGACAAACATCAAAAACTCTTTCCATCTCGTCAACCAACTTTGATTGATCGTAGTAATCCTCCGATTTCCAATCAATAGGGTGGCGGGTGGGTGCCTCTAAGGACCCTTCTCTCATCTGAAGCCTTTCGGTTGAGGACCCTGAGAGAAAGCTATGGCTTTCCCGCAGAGTGCAGTGATGTGGTAACTAGTCCTCTAGGACGTCTAGCGCTTTTTGGAATCTGTTGGCGTGAGATCTTTCAGCTTTGGCCAAGGTTTCAAACCAGTCCGCTATTTCTTCGAACCCTTCATCCCTCGCAGATTTTGCCATCCCCGGATACATGTCTGTATATTCATGCGTTTCCCCGGCAACCGCTGCCTTGAGATTATCCCTAGATGACCCTATTGGTAGGCCTGTTGCGGGATCCCCCACAGCCTCCAAATACTCAAGATGACCGTGCGCATGACCAGTCTCTCCTTCTGCGGTAGATCTGAATATAGCAGCTACGTCATTTTGTCCTTCCACGTCAGCTTTCGCTGCAAAATATAAATAGCGTCGATTGGCTTGGGATTCTCCAGCAAAAGCCGCCTTTAAATTTTCTTCGGTTTTTGAACCTTGTAACGTTCCCATTTGCTCTGCTCCTTTAAGTGTTGCAATTATATAAAAAATGTATAATCAAATTTATTCTAAACTAAATCTTAGTAATGTAAAAGTTGAATTCTGTAGTAATTTTTGCTAAAAACTTAAGACCAGAATAAAAAAGAAAAGTTTATTAAATATCTCGAAATCTCATTTTAAATAAACTTGTTTTACGTAACTATCAAACTTACACCCGGAGTAATAAAATGGCAGAATCCATAGATTGTCTCGTCATTGGTGCTGGCGTGATCGGGCTCGCAGTGACAAGAAAACTGGCAATGGCCGGTCGTGAAGTGCTCCTTTTAGAGGAACAACCCACAATTGGGACCGAAACCAGTTCTAGAAACTCCGAGGTTATTCATGCCGGCATTTACTATCCTCCTAAATCTCTAAAAGCAAAGCTTTGTGTTCAAGGTAAAGAGATGCTGTACAAATACTGCAAGGACCGAAATATTCCGCACTCAAAAATTGGAAAAATTATTGTTGCTAATTCCTCAGACGAAGAAAACCTACTTAAAAATTATGTTGATCGGGCTGCTGAGAATGGAGTGCGTGATTTGGTTTGGCTTCAAGACAAACAGATAAGACAGATGGAACCAGCTCTTGAATTTAATTCGGCTGTTTTTTCTCCATCCACCGGAATCATCGACAGCCACAGCTTAATGCTTTCTTTCCAAGGGGATGCCGAAAATCACGGCGCTTTGATGGCCTTTAACAGTCCGCTTATCACTGGACACGTAAAGCAAAATGGTTTTAATGTAGATATTGGCGGGACCGAACCCATGGAACTGCACTGTAATCATTTGATCAACTGTGCCGGGCTAAAAGCTACTTTAATAGCGCAAAAGATACACGGGGTTCCTTCGAATAAAATACCGACTGCGTTTTTTGGTAAAGCTCACTATTACACACTTTCGCGGAAAAGCCCTTTTAATCATTTAATTTATCCTGTTAACAAGTCCACGACTTCGCTAGGCGTCCATGTGACCCTCGATCTGGCTGGCCAAGCCAGATTTGGTCCTGATCTAACCTGGATTTCGGGGGTTGACTACGAATTTGATAACTCTAGGGAGCCGATGTTTTATGAAGCTATTAGAAAATATTTTCCTGACCTACGAGACGGGGAATTGCAGCCCGGTTACACTGGAGTCCGGCCCAAGATATCTGGACCAAATGCCCCTGCTGCAGATTTTGAAATTCAAGACTCTCGCCATCATGGGGTCCCCGGACTAATCAATCTTTTTGGAATTGAGTCCCCAGGACTCACCGCTTCCCTAGCAATAGGTGATTTCGTTAAAAATATGATCGCAAATTGACAAATTGCAAACGACCTGAAAAAGTTAAGCTGCAATCTTCTTTTTTGCCTCTTCTATCGCAATCCAAACCTTTTCCGATGTGGCTGGCATATCAATATCAGTCACCCCAACCTCTCTGATCGCGTTCAAAACCGCGTTCAAAACTGTAGGAGTACCTCCAACTGTACCCAACTCTCCAACTCCCTTGGCTCCTAGGGGATTAATTTTACATGGCGTCGATTCATCCGTAAATGTTTCAATCTCGCACAGGTTATCCGCGCGGGGCAAACAATAGTCGAGAAGCGATCCTGTCAGCAACTGCCCAGTATCCGCGTCATACTTAGTGTTTTCTAGTAACGCCTGCCCAACGGCCTGCGCTATTCCCCCATGTACCTGACCGGCAACTATCAGCGGATTTATCACCGTGCCAACGTCATCTCCAGATAAATACTTCACCACCTCTGTGCACCCTGTTTGAGGGTCAACCTCAACCTCACAAACGTGACAGCTATTCGGCCAAGACGGGCCGCCGACTGTCTCGTGGGTCTTAACAATTATTCTGCCATCATCCTGCTGCTCGGCTAACTCGAAAAGATCGACAGAAATATCAGTTCCGATGACCGTAAATTTACCATCGCTATAGACGATGTCCTCCTCTGCCGCCTCTAATTCCTTACTCGCAAATTTCTTTCCTTTTTCAATTATTTCGCTTGACGCCGACATGACCGCCGAGCCTCCTATATATAGAGAACGACTACCCATACTACCGATCCCATAAGCACCTATGTCGCTATCTCCCTGTATAAAATCAATCGTATCCGCATCAACCCCTAACTTATCCGATAAGACTTGCACCAAACAAGTTTCAATTCCCTGACCCATTGCCTGAAGCGCAGTCATTATTTTTAAACGGCCGTCTCCCCCAACGTGCACCTCGACCGTTTCCTCAAACGACGCTCCCGTCCACTCCAAGAAAGTGGAAATAGCTCGCCCTCTAAGTAAACCTTTCGATGCACTCTCTCTTACACGATCTTGATAACCTTGCCAGTCACTTTTCTCTAGCATCCGATCGAGCATATGTGGAAAATTCCCGCAGTCAAATGTTTCTCCTGTTGGGGTCGTATAGGGCATCTGGGATGGTTGCAAAAGATTTTTTCGGCGAAGCTCCGCTGGATCCATCTTGAGCTCATAGGCTGCCTGATCCATAATTCTTTCCAGCAAAAATATCGCCTCTGGTCTGCCCGCACCCCTGTAGGCTCCAACAACATTTGTGTTCGTAAGCACGGCCTTTGCTACCAGATGAAAGTTAGGTATGTGGTATACCCCTGTCTGTACCTTCGGTCCTACCGCTACTGCTATAATGGCTCCCGGTCCACTCGCATGGGCTCCTATATTGCCTATATTGTTTATGCTAAACGCGGTGATTTTACCACTTTTATCGAACCCCATTTTTGCATCACCCAACAAATCGCGTCCATGATTTCCGGCTAGAAACTCTTCCGAACGCGTAGCCCTCCAATGCACTGCTCTTTTTGTAATTTTTGCGGCATAAGCGCAAACTGCATCCTCCGGATATAGCTGTGTTTTCATTCCAAAACCACCGCCGACATCACCAACTAACACCCTCACCTTCTCCTTTGGAATTTTTAGGACGGCCTCAGCCAATGTTGCCTGAAGACCTGCAGGATTTTGACAGCTGGTACGTATTGTAATTCTGTCTGAGTCTGAATCATAAGTAGCTATTGTTCCCCGCGCTTCCATGCTGACTGGTACAAGTCGTTGATTATTTATTTTAATCCGTGTGACGTGATGAGAAGCTTTCAGTGCTTCCTCACATGCAAGTGCATCACCGATTTCATTTTGCGCTGCAATATTTCGCGGGGTATCACTCCATAGTTGAGGGGCACCCTCTGCCATAGCCTCCTCGACTGTGACCACTGCTTCCAGCTCTTCATATTCTATTACAATGGCCTCGGAAGCATTTTGGGCAATCTCCCGCGAATCTGCGACCACTGCAACCACAGCTTTTCCAACATAGTCCACTGCATCTTTAGCAAGCGGATAATTTGGAGGCGCTGCCATGGGATTACCCTCAGAATTCTTTAAAGCAGCATTTATTGGAAGTGGTCCTACACCATTTGAGATTAAATGATTTCCAGTGATTACTTCAATGACTCCCTCCATTTTAAGAGCTTCATCATAATCTATTGATAGTATCTTAGCGCGAGCGTGCGGAGAGCGCAGAAACCAAACGTGAGCCTCACCTTCAACCGTAACATCATCTAAAAACTTACCCTTACCATACAGTAATTTTTCATCTTCTCTTCGAGTTATTGCTTGCCCAATCCCATATTTAGCCATACCACTCCTTGAATTAAATTATTTCTAAAAGCTATACTAGGATTCAAGAATAACACAAAGTTTTGCACTAAAAAGTGTATTACTATGTGATTTTTTTTCAACAAACGTAATTTTTAGTTGCCGATTGTATCTGTCTTGGTTAGCATCTACTGGTAAAAGCAGAACATTATCTAAATGGGGCGAAAAAATGTCTATATCCTTGTCCATTGAAATAAATGGAAAAAAACAAACCTCAAAAGTAAACGCAAATGTGTTACTTGTTGATTTCTTGAGAGATGCACTGAAACTAACTGGCACGCACATTGGTTGTGACACCGCGCAATGCGGGGCATGCACAATACATATAAATGGGAAGGCCATCAAATCATGTAATATTTTAGCTGCCCAAGCTGATGGAACCAAAATCACTACGATAGAGGGATTGACGACAGATGACAAAGATATGCATCCGATGCAGCAGGCTTTTAAAAATCACCATGGTCTTCAATGCGGTTTTTGCACCCCGGGAATGATCATGAGTGCTCTCCAAATCATCAAAAATGACAACGACCCCTCCGATGCCTCTATTAGGGAAGGGTTAGAGGGAAATTTGTGTAGATGTACGGGATACCACAACATTGTAGAGGCGATTAAGGCAGGGGCCAAGGCCATGCAGAATAAGGGATAACGGAAAAATCAATGTATAACTTTGCGTACCACAAACCAAAAAATATTACTGAGGCCGTGAATATCCTTCAAAATGCGGATGATGCGAAAGTTCTTGCTGGAGGACAAACTCTAATAGCGACAATGAAATTAAGGCTTGCAAGCCCTACCGACATTGTAGACCTTTCTGACATTGAAGAACTTGCAACTATTTCTAAAACGGACAAGGGTATTATTATTGGCGCAATGAAAACCCACACGCAGGTTTCTAAATCCGAAATTATACAAAACAATATCCCTAGCCTCTCCTATATGGCCAGCCAGATCGGGGACCAAATGGTTCGAAATCAAGGCACAATTGGAGGATCTGTCGCAAACAACGATCCTGCCGCGGATTATCCGGCAGCAATCGTGGGGTTAGGAGCTAAAATTTTTACCAACTCAAGAGAAATTAGGGGAGATGATTTTTTTACGGGAATGTATGAAACATGTTTAAACTCTGAAGAAATCATTGTCAGCATAAGCTTTCCGATACCCATTAGGTCAGCATATGTGAAATTTAAAAATCCAGCATCACGGTACGCAATCGTTGGCGTCATGGTCGCAGACTATGGAAGCGATGTTAGAGTCGCCGTAACGGGAGCGGGAAATAGCGTGTTTCGACTAGAAAAATTTGAACAAGCTCTTAGCAATGATTTCTCAAAAGACTCCTTATCGAAGCTCACCGTACCGACCGCGGATTTAATCGAAGACATGCATGCGGGAGCTGCCTATCGAGCCCATTTAGTCAAAGTGATGGCGCAAAGAGCGGTATCTGATTGCTGTAGTCAAATCTGACACTCAAAACTAACTCTCCCTAAACCATTTTCATGACTTTCAAAGCAGCTGTACAGGATGGTCTTTAATCGACGCACGAGACTCATGGCAGCTCAGCATAGATTCAAGATTGCTTCTGCCTCTCCAATTAACTGACCCTCTAGCGTCGAACATCTGTAGCGCACAAATCATGTTTATGTCAGCGACAGAGAAAAAACCGGGATAAAATCCCTTTGGAGAAACCCGGGCTTCCAGCCAATCTAGACACGACTGTGCCCTTTTCGCCTGCCTTATCAGATAAGAGTTTGACTTTGGGTCAACTCCAAACCGACTAATTTGCGCAACATTGATGATACTGTCCATTAGTATATCAATTGTTGTTAAAATCATCGTATCAAGCCAAACATGGTCTGGTCTAATTACAGTTGGCGCAAGTGGAATTTCAACAGATTCCGAGCTGATGCTTGTTCCCTTTTGGTATAGGTACGTCATAATAGCGTTGGATTCAAAAATCAACTGGCCACCATCCTGAATCGCAGGAACTCTCAAGCTGGGAACAAGCTCTTCGTACTCATCGCCAAAAAGACTTTTTTCAGCTTTCAATTTTTCCACAACTTGCGCGGCATCTCCAGGGCTCACATCTACGCCTTCATGCGCAAGTTTCATTTCTGCAAGTAATATTCGAACCTTCCTCGCAAAAGGTGACGTAGCAGTATAATAGAATTTCAGCACTTTTTCCTCCAAGGTTAGACCAATAAAGTATGGGTACTCATTTTACATGTTGAACAATTCCACGATAAGGCTTGGCACCATAATACTCGGCTTCTAACAAACCTGCCTTCGCCAGGGGAAACTGAGAAACGATTTCTTTGGCGTGCGCTTCATCGTCGCACTCAAGTATAACAACAGCCCCTTTTCCATCTGAGCGACTATATACCTCGCGAA
Source organism: Pseudomonadota bacterium (assembly GCA_002704665.1). GTDB lineage: Bacteria > Pseudomonadota > Gammaproteobacteria > Burkholderiales > Eutrophovitaceae. The sequence goes on along the minus strand of PAHB01000017.1, from coordinate 6,072 downwards.
CCACATCTTGCTTTATCATAGCTAGTACGTGATCTGATTCCGGGCCCAAATACGGCGCGATTTCATCTTGGGAGGCATCTGATTTTCGTGTTGCAACAACTATAACTTTCATTTTTTTCTCCGTTTTATACTTTTTTCTACCACTTTTCCGAAGCCGGCCGTAAATCTAAACTGAACGTCCAAGCCGATGGCTCTTGGTGAGCCACATAATACATTGTGTCGGCTATATCCTTTGGCTTTGCAAAAAAATCATCAGGCGCATCCGGAAAAAACTCCGGACGAGTCCAAGGGGTATCGATCGCCGCATCGATAGTAAAATGTGCAACGTGAATTCCTTGCGGGCCCAAGTCTCTCGCCATCGCTTCGGCCAGTATTCTTTGAGCCGCCTTTGTCGGGGCAAACATGGAATAGCTGGCCTTACCCCGCCAAGCTGCTGTATTGCCGGTCACTAAAATTGCACCTTTTTTAGCTTCAATCATCCCCGGGGCAACACTTTGAGCTAAAACCATCAACGCTGTAGCATTAACCCGGAACTGTTTTTCAAAAATTTCTGGAGTCGCATCTAATACGGTGGCGAATGGACGTCCTGCTACGGCATTGTGCACCGCGACAGAGGCTGGTCCTTGTGTGACTCTGACCATTTCTAAAACTTCTTGAAACTCTTTGATTTCAGCGACATCACATTGGTACCCGCAAGCTCCGTCGATTTCTTTTTCAAGGCCATTGAGACGCGTTTTATCCCTGGCCAGCATGGCAATTTGATACCCACCCTGAGAGAATCTTTTCGCTACGGCTGCGCCGGTTCCTGCACCTGCTCCTGTTATTAAACAAACTGGTTTATCCATATCCGCTCCATTTCACCTAAAGACGCCGCTTACGTTACAATCTATGCTTACAACAATAGCAATTTTAGGTATTAATATCCATTTCATTAAAGGAATACACAATGAATCACAAAGTAGAGTTTCTTTTTGATTTCGGCAGTCCCACAGCATATTTAGCCTACACTCAACTGCCCAATATAGCATCACAGAGAAAAATTGAGATTTTATGGACTCCGATCTTGTTGGGAGGTGTTCATAAAGCGAGCGGAAATCAAAGTCCAGCCTTCGTTCCAGCGAAAGGCAAGTGGATGAGAAATGATATCGCCAAGTGGGCCCGAAAGTATGGAGTTACCTTTAAGGCTAATCCGTATTTCCCAATCAATACAATCTCACTGATGAGGGCCGCTGTTGGTATACAAATGGAGTCCCCTGATTTGTTTCTCAGATATGTTGACGCTATTTACAAAGCATTTTGGACGCACGAGATAAATCTCGGTGAGATAGATCACGTAAAGAAGGTACTAGAAGATGCTGACATAGACGCAAAAGCGGTTTTTGCCCTTGTAAGTAACCAAGCAGTTAAAGACAAATTAAAAGCAAATTCAGACACTGCCGTTGATCGAGGCGTTTTTGGTGCACCAACCTTTTTCTACCGAGACGAGATGTTTTTTGGTCAGGATCGCTTGGATTTTTTAGCAGAGGCAATGGATAATAGCCACAAATGATTTTTTAAAAAGGCTTTACATGGAAAAAAATAAACAAGTGCTTTTAGCCTCCAGACCTAATGGATGGGTTCAAACGTCGGATTTCAAGATCATTGAGTCTCAAATTCCGGAACCGGATGAAGGTGAATTTGTTGTCAAAAACAATTGGCTTTCACTTGATCCGTACATGAGAGGTAGGATGGTTGATGGAAAATCCTATGCAAAGCCTGTAGAGATCGGAGAAGTCATGGCCGGGGGAACAGTGGGAAAAGTAATTAAATCGAAGAACCCTGAATTTACGGAAGGTCAATATGTGGTTGGGCGTCTCGGATGGCAATCGTTCTCTAAATCAAATGGTGAAGGGGTTTCTAAGATAGACCCAACGTTGGTACCGATCCAAAATTATTTGGGAGTCTGCGGGATGCCTGGCGCCACAGCTTGGATAGGACTTCTTGAAATATGCCAGCCGAAACCAGGAGAAACTGTATTGGTATCCGCCGCGACCGGAGCTGTGGGAAGTGTGGTAGCGCAGTTGGCTAAAATTTCCGGATGCAGAGTAGTGGGAATAGCGGGAGGTCCCGATAAATGTAATTACGCCAAAGAGGAAATCGGATACGATGCCTGTGTAGATTATAAGGCTAACAAGCTTTTGGAAAACCTCAAGCTAGCGTGCCCAGATGGAGTAGATTGCTCCTTTGAAAATGTCGGCGGTGAGATTATGGATACGGTAATGCATGTTCTAAACCCATTTTCCAGAATCGCATTATGTGGACTTATATCTGGGTACAATGAAACAGAGCCCTATGGGATGAAAATGATTCGATCAATTTTGATTAACCGCATTAAAATGCAGGGGTTCATTGTCACTGACAGGAGCGATTTGTATCAAAAAGCTTTAAGAAATCTGGTGCACTGGGTATCAATCGGAAAAATAAAGTATCGCGAAACTATCACGGAGGGTATTGAGAACGCTCCGAGCGCTTTTATAGGAATGCTAAAAGGCAAAAACCTTGGCAAACAGCTGGTAAAAATTCAATAAAATAGTTTTTCAAAAATGGTGAATTAAAAGTGATTCCTGATTCGATTGAAAATACAATTAAAATGCTAGCACAAGAAGATTATATTGTTGACCGGTCTTTAGCTACTGCAGTGTTTCTGTCACTAAAAATGAAAAAACCTCTATTTTTAGAGGGAGAAGCCGGGGTAGGTAAAACAGAAATTGCAAAAGTATTAGCAAAAGTTCTAGGAACCGAGTTAATTCGCCTTCAATGTTACGAAGGCCTCGATATGTCCTCGGCTGCTTATGAATGGAATTATCCCCGACAAATATTAGAAATACGCTTACATGAATCAAACGGTCAAATAAAAAAGAATAACGTTGTAGAGGAAGAAATCTTTGGTGACAAATTTCTTATTAAAAGGCCACTGCTTCGAGCTTTGGAGCATAACCCCACTGGCCAACCGCCTGTTCTGTTAATCGATGAGCTCGATCGTTCAGATGAACCGTTTGAAGCTTTTCTACTTGAAATACTCTCCGACTTTCAAATTACAATACCGGAAATGGGAACTGTGAAAGCAGATGTCCCACCCATAGTGGTTATAACTTCTAACCGAACCAGGGAAATACATGACGCAGTAAAGCGGAGATGCCTTTATCATTGGGTGAGCTATCCAGACTTCGCCCGAGAATTAGATATTTTAAAAAGAAAAATAGGGGATATAAACAACAAACTTGCCGAACAAATAGTAGAGCATGTGCAAGTTTTAAGAAACGAAAATGTATTTAAAAAACCTGGCACAGCGGAAACTTTAGATTGGGCCAAAGCTCTACAGGTTTTAAGTCAAACTGAGCTATCTCCTAGCGTAATCGAAAGCACATTAGGAGTCCTACTCAAGTATCAAGATGACATTGATAAAATTCTAACTTCAAACAAATAATTTGGGATATTCAAAATGTCAAAAAACGAGTTCGACATTTTTATCAATAATATCCTCCTTTTTTGTAACCTTGTTCGCCGAGCTGGGATTCCAGTAGGAATCGATCGATCAATCATCGCGGTTAAGGCAATTCAAGATACTCCTTTAAATTCGCTAGACGACTTGTGCGAAATTCTATTAACCATTCTCGTTACTAAAAGAGATCATATAGGCATTTTCAAAAATCTCTTTCATTTGTTTTGGAAGCAAATAAAAATGCCAAAGGATTTAGCTGAGAGTGATGAAAATAGCATCAAATCAGAATCCCAAAAAACAGACAAAAAAAGAAACAAGAAACGAGATAACATACAAATTACACCGACCACTAACCCTCCAAACCAGATTAATAGAAATTCCAATACTCCACTGTTAGCATCCACAATAACATCTATTCAAAAAAAAGATTTTCAAAAATTGTCACAAGAAGAGTTAAAAATCGCAAAAGATATAATTGCAAAAATGACGTTAATTGATAAACCAGTAAAAACACGAAGATGGAAAAAAAATCCCACTGGGAATAAAATCGATGTTAAAGAAAGTATAAAAAAAAGCATTAAGACTAACGGCGAAATTATTCGGTGGAATACGACTTCAAAAAAAACTTCAGAACCTACGATAATAATGCTATGTGACATTTCAGGATCTATGAAAACTTACTCCACTATTTTGCTACACTTCCTTCATGCCGTAGTACAAAAACACGCTAGCGTTTCGGCGTTTCTTTTTGGCACGAATCTCGCTAACGTGTCTCGCCAACTTAGACACCATGATATAAATCTCGCATTAGAAAAAATATCTCGATTAAGCCTCGATTGGGGTTCTGGCACGAGAATTGGTTTTGTAATCAGTGAATTCAATGTCAAGTGGTCCAGGAGAGTCAAAACCCAAAACTCTACGATAATATTGGTGAGTGATGGCTTGGATAGCGATGCTGGTCAAGATCTAAAAAAACCGATGGAGAGATTGAGAAGATCATGTGAAAAAATTATATGGCTAAACCCTTTACTACGGTATGACAGTTTCGAACCAATTTCGAGTGGTTCAAAAATTATCAGACCATTTGCTGATGTTTTTTTGCCAGTACATAACCTAAAAAGCTTACAATCGGTATCAGATGCGCTGATCGCGAAAAAAATTATGGGGAGATAATAATGCACCTAGAGGGCGAAGAAGAAATAGATGCATCAAAAAACACTGTTTGGGAAGCCTTAAATAACCCGGAGATTTTAAAAGAATGTATCGCTGGATGCTCGAAAATTGAAAAACTGAATAGCACTGAGTTTGTCCTCACAATGACAGCAAGCGTCGGACCGGTGAAAGCTAAATTCAATGGGAAATTGAAATTGAAAGACTTAGATCCACCGAATGCCTACACCATAGACTTTAATGGGTCAGGAGGAGTTGCTGGATTTGGGAAGGGAAGCGCTGAGGTAAAACTGATTGAAGAAAATTCCAAGACACTACTTAAGTATACTGCAGAAGCCTCAGTGGGAGGCAAACTGGCTCAAGTCGGTGCCAGGCTAATCGATGGTGTCGCCAAAAAAATGGCTACAGATTTTTTTGCTAAATTCAAAAATAGCGTTCATAAAAAGCCGGCTCCGTCAGACGAAAATGATGAGAAAATCGACGGAAGTCAGACCAGCTCTTTGGTTTTTTGGGCATTAGTTGTACTGGCGTTGATTTTGCTGTATTCGTCCTGGGCTTGACATGGATTTATTGAAAAGTAGCGGTAGGTAACACTTTTCCGTCTGATCTATTAAAATATTATTATAGAATAATCGGACAAGTCTCAATTTAGGGGAGAATAATGAATAAACTCGATATGAAAGGGCGAACGGTAATCGTTACCGGAGGAGCATCAGGAATTGGCTTAGCTGTCGTGAATCGGCTGTCCCAATCTGGCGCGAATGTCGCGATTTGGGATTTAAATGAAATAGCTATGGCAGGCATTGCCAAAAATATCACCGGTGTGGATGTGCATACTGAAAAAGTTGATGTGGCAAATTTCGCAAATGTTGAAAAAGCTTTCGAATCTACAAAAAAGATATTTCCAAATATTGACGGACTAGTAAACTGTGCTGGGATTGCCGGTGAAAATGAAACCGTTGCCAACTACCGTGTTGAAGAATGGCTAAAAGTTCATAATATCAATCTGAATGGTGCTTTTTACACCTGCAAAACACTGATCCCGCACATGGAAAATAATAAATACGGAAGAATTGTTAATATTGCATCCATTGCTGGCAAAGAAGGCAACCCTAATGCCAGCGCATATTCATCCTCAAAAGCTGGCGTGATATCACTGACAAAATCGATAGGCAAAGAAGTAGCTAAAAAAGGAATTACTGTAAATTGTGTAACTCCTGCTGTAGTTAAAACGCCTATTCTCGAGCAAGTATCTGAACAACACATTGACTATATGGTCTCTAAAATACCGATGGGAAGACTCGGATTGGTTGAGGAAATTGCATCGATGGTATGCTGGCTCTGTACAGAAGACTGCTCTTTCACCACAGGAGGAGTTTTTGACCTATCAGGAGGAAGAGCAACGTATTGAAAATTTTTCT
>PAHB01000016.1 GCA_002704665.1 Pseudomonadota bacterium | reverse complement strand
GTAAGCATCCTTAAAAACGGCAAAACGAACTTCTGCTTCTTGCCCAATTCGGATACGGTCAATATCCATCGGCGACATCTTTGCCTCTACAACATGTTTACCAACATCCGGAACAATTGACATCAAATCTTCACCAGTACCAATCACCAAGCCTTCAGTATTCGGCTTTAACGCCAATACAAAACCCGAAGTGGGCGAGCGAATGACGGTTCTTTCCACGCGGTCACTAATTGCCGACAGTCTTTGTTTTAGATCATACAAATCCTCTTGCGCTTTAGTTAATAGATTTACAACCTCGGTTTTAAAACGCTTTCCAATTTGGATGATATTTAACTGAGCTTCACCAACAGCTACCAAACTTTCAGCAATTTGCGCATTCAAGTCAGCTAGCTCACCAAGGGTTTGAGCTCTTGATCTCTCCAACTGACGTATCCGTTGTTTATCAACGTAACCCAGCTCTAGTAAATCCTTAAGTTCGACTAGCTCAGTAAGTAGCGATTCAGCCACACTTTCCTTTGCCTCGACGACGGATGAGGTACCTTCGATTCGACTCTCCAATTGAGAAAGTCGCTGTTCGAGAACATCTATCTCTCCCAATCTATCGGCACGCCGTGCTTTAAATAAAGCCAATTCATTTTGTACTGCTACCAATGCCCGTTCGTCAGTCACTTCAAGCAACCAGGTCGCAAACAAAATATCCTTGCGATCATCTCTTTCACTAATTAATCTATCGACCAGTGCCTTCTTAGTCCACATCCTTCCTTCGACGATTCGCCTTTCTGCCTCCGCTTGAGTTGTATCAAGCCGAAGCAGAGGCTCTCCTTTTATCACGTAGTCGCCGTTAGCTACCAAAATCTCCGAAACTATTCCGCCCTCAAAATGTTGAACGAGCTTCCTGTTACCCTCTACTTGTACAGTTCCCATGCCTCGAGCTGCGATTTCTAAAGGAGCAAAGATCGCCCACGTACCCAGTCCTCCAAACACTATGATCAACAGCCAATAGCCAAATTTTCGAGTATGACGGTCTGACTCTAAAACTTCTTCACTAAAATCAGTCGCCGCGGATGGTAGAGGGCCAACAAGAGAATTTTTTATGACTCGAAAAAATTCTGGAATATCGTCTTTCATTTCATTGCTCTGGATTATTTACTGCCTTGATCTTTGGGACGCCGGTCGCTTTATTTGGCGGATGAGGGTGAATTTGTTGGTTTGCTTGTTTTTGCGCAGCCTGAATTTGAGCAATGACGGCATCTCTAGGCCCTTGTCTTGTGATCTCTCCGGCCTCCAAGATAATCAGGAAGTCAACTAAGGGCATGGCACCTTGACGGTGTGACACCATGAGAATGGATGCACCAGCAACCTTCATCGTTTCGATTGCCCTGCTGAGCGCACGCTCTCCAGCTTCATCAAGATTTGAATTAGGCTCATCCAAAACCAGCAGCCTAGGCCTTCCATATAGCGCTCTCGCAAGCGCAATTCGCTGTCTCTGTCCGGGAGATAAAAGCCCCCTAATTCCAGTAATCACGGTATCATACCCATCGGGCAATCCTAAAACCATCTCATGAATACCTGCGTCTTGCGCCGCCTGTACAACAAGATCTGGGTCCAACTCGCCAAACCTAGCGATGTTGTCAGAAATTGAACCATCAAAAAGTTCTATGTCTTGTGGTAGATACCCAACCTGCGGACCAATCTCATCTCGATCAAAATTTTTCGCCTCGGCACCATCGATCCGGATATCTCCCTGTGCAGTTGGCCACAAGCCAAGAAGTGCACGAATCAACGTACTCTTGCCCGCTGCGCTAGGGCCAAGAACCATAGTAGTGGCACCAGCAGGTAAGTTGAGGGATATATCTCTCAATGTGGGTAATTTGCCTCCAGGGGGCACGACAAAGGCATTTTTTGCGCTCAATTGTCCTTTAATCGCAGGTAAAGGCATTTTCGATTTTTGATCAGAGAAGGTTGATAAAAGATCGTTAAGGCGCTGGTATTGATCTCTGGCAGTAACAAATGATCCCCATCCACTAACTGCCTGCTGAATTGGTTGCAACGTTTTGCCCAATAGCAATGCGGCCCCAATCATGACACCGGGCGATATTTCCTGATAAATAGCAAGCACTGCACCGGTGGTAATTGCGGCAGATTGCATGGCTGTTGTCAGAGTCTTTGTCACCGCCCCGTAACCTCCAGCAACACTACTGGCTTGCGACTGAACTTGTAACATCTGATCCTGTTTTTCTCGCCAACGCCTTGTCAATTGAGTCATCATGCCCATCGCCGCCGCGACCTCCGCATTTCGCAGATTGCGCTGGGTGCGACTCGAAATTGACCCGGCCATCTCATTTGCTTTTTTGAGGGAATTCGTCGTAGATCTTTGGTTACCGACAGCTATCGCGGCCAACAGCGCGATACATACCAGTGCTACCAACGCCAACGCAGGATGAAAGAAAAACATCATTAATAAAAACAAAGGTATCCATGGCAGATCAAATATAACTGCACAGGTTGACCCCGCCATGAATTGTCGAAGGCCATTTAAATCTGTGAGAGGTTGCGAACCAACGCCTTTTGCGTCAATCAGTCCTGACTCGCTACTGAAACATAGCTCATAAATCCGTGGGGCCAGTAGTAAGTCTAAACGCGACGCTATATGTATTAAAACATGGGATCTGACCCATTCTAAAAGAGCCAATATCACGTAAAGGAAAACAGCAAGTAGGGCAAGCGATGTCAGCGTAGACATGCTCCCAGACCCGACTGCTTTATCAAATACATTAATCATGTAGAACATCGGTGTCAGCATTAAAATATTTATGAAAAAACTGAAAACTCCAACCGCAACGAATGAGCGGCGGCAAATGATGAGCGCCTCTTCGATACTTGAAAGCGACTGTTTTTGAGGTTCCATGACGACACCTTTTGAATAGCACCCGAATCCCTTCAGGGGTTCTACTATTGATATTGTGGTTCACCGATGACGCAAAGTGAATGACTTACAACCGATCGGAAAACTCTTGGAGGACTCTTACTACACCCAGGAGAAGAGTGGGGCCCTAATGCACACAATTCAACCCTAAAAATACCCTTATGCCATAATAACATCCTCTGTTGACCCCGCATCTAGTTAGAAAAGGAAAGTCTAATAGTGTATTGATTCTTAAGGGTTAGCAGGCAGGTCGTCTTTATGTGCGTTCGTAACATATAATAAGCACTATAGGGCCTCGCTTATTTGAAATTATAAAGGCCAGATTCGAGTTTCGAAACTTGATTAGAGAAACCAAAAAAATATACTCAATAGGAAAAAACTAAAATTGGCGAGAGAAATAATTTTAAAAAGCTGGGACTTTGCAACCGCGCGCCAGTCACAAACCCGGATTCAAGGCTATAATCTGAGTTTAAAAACGAAAAGATTAGTGGAGTTAACTAGTGGCGTTAGCCATCATGCAACCATATCTTCTGCCCTACATCGGTTACTATCAACTCATTCAACTGGCAGATCAATTCGTCCTGTATGACAACGTTAAATACACCAAGAAAGGTTGGATAAATCGCAATCGGATGCTCCGCAATGGAGAAGCCTCTGTGTTTACAGTTCCAATTAAAAAAGCACCAGATTCTACGATCATCAATGAAAGGGTAATCTCAAATGATTTCTCGGCTGAACAGGTTTTGAGAAAGTTTACTGGTGCCTATAAGAGAGCACCTTATTTTGAGCAAACAGAACCCCTACTAAATGATATCTTTAACTATCGAAGTACTAATCTTTTCGATTTCCTCAAAAACTCACTGGATAAAACACTTAGCCACCTTGGAATAGAAAATAGGCTCTTGATATCCTCTCAGGTGGAAATAGATCATAGTTCAAAGGCTGAGAAAAAAATTATTGCACTGTGTAAGGCGCTCAATGAGCAAAGATACATAAATCCAATTGGGGGACTAAATCTTTACGATAAAAAAGAATTTATAAAGGAAGGCATAGAGCTTTCGTTCATCCGCTCCAAAGATGTAGAGTATGTGCAGTTTGCGAATTCCTACATCCCATCTTTATCGATCATAGATGTGATGATGTTCAACCCAATAGATCGTATTCAAAAATTTATCCTCATGGAATTCGATCTCGTCTAGCTAAGGGAGTTTTGATTAATACTAATCGTTCTTAAGATCGGTTTTTTTAACAATAGCCGGTCCTTTTAACGTGGAGGTAATCAAGTAAGCTCGCACAGAGTTCTCGACGTATATTTGCGGCTCGGACTTTTTCAATGTTATTTTCAATTAAGAGAAATAAGAAGGTTAATCCCAGCGATGATTTGCATTAGCAAACCCCGAGCAAGACTTGGACTCAAATAATAAGGCACTTGGTGGATACCTGGAACTGGAGCTATCCAACAATCAAGCCATGCCCCAAGAGGGCGGAAAGTTGGTGAACAGCGGAAGAGCTGCTTTTGAGCTTGCATTAATTTCAAGTAACTATTCAAAAATTCACATCCCATACTTTACGTGTCCAGCAATCTTAGAACCCTTAGACCGTCTACAGATTCCTTATGAATTTTATTCCTTGTCGGACTCATTAGAACCAAATCATCTATCATTGAGCGATGGCGAGGCATTGGTGTACGTGAATTATTTTGGCTTGATGGGAAGAACAGTCGCTGCATTGGCTTCCAGAGGCTTATCGCTGATCGTTGACAATTGCCAAGCGCTCTTCGAGTCCCCAATTGAAAATATACCCACTTTTTATTCTCCAAGAAAATTCGTGGGAGTTCCAGATGGCGGAATAGCCCAAAATGTTGCGGAGAAAACCGGGATCTCGTTAAAGACAGATACAACCAGTTTGGATAGATGTAAACATCTATTAGTTAGAACTGAGTTTGATGCTGAAGAAGGCTACTCCGACTTTTTGACAAATGAAGCATCATTGAGCAAACAACCAATGAAATCAATGTCTAATCTGAGTCAAAAGATATTGCGATCCATTTCATGGGACATGGTTGAGTTGAAGCGCTTTGAAAATTTTAGGTATTTGCATTCAAAATTAGGCGGGATCAATATGTTGTCTGAAATGATTGATCTTACACCCTCAGCGTGCCCTTTAACCTATCCCCTGCTCCATCAAGAGGGTGAATCGTTGCGTCAAGGTCTGTTAAACAAACGGATTTACATACCAAAATATTGGCCTGGTATTGAAAGCTTTCCAATCAGAGCGGATTCTCTCGAGTCTAAACTAATGACATCAGTGGTCGCCTTACCTATTGACCAAAGGTATGGCGAAAGAGAGATGTTGTATCTTATTGATGCCATGGATTCAATATGTCATCAATCTTTTTAAGAGAGCTCAGAATAAAGGATGCCGAGACCTCATATTTGTGGAGAAACAACCCCCTTGTCTGGAGACTAACTGGAAAGAAACCAGACCGTGAAATCACTTTAGACATTGAGACAAAGTGGCTTGATTCAGTGATAAAAAGGACAGACGAAAAACGCTATGCAATATGCGTAAGCGAGAGCGGGCAATATATAGGCAATGTTCAGCTGACAAACATTTGTAATCGCAGTGCAGAATTCCATATTTTTATCGGTGATACTAGTTACTGGGGAATGGGTATCGGTAAAGAGGCAACCAGAGAAATGCTTTGTATCGGCTTTACTGAACTTCATCTAAAACAAATCTTTTTAATCGTGAGGCATGAAAATGTTGCCGCTTACAAAACATATCTGGCTGTCGGTTTTGTTACTGAGAGTGAAGATCTAGATTATATTAAAATGACAATCAAGCGCGAGGATTATCAAACGATTTGTGAATCTTGGCCTCGCTGATAATACCAATCAGGTAGCGGTCTATACCATTCTTCCAAAGTGCTAGGAATCCTGGATCGATAGCCTACCAACTGTTGAATGGTTTCTGACATGGACTCGATTTTATCCGTGCCCAGTGCCCTACAATAATCAAATTGTGGCTTAAAACAGGGGCGAGTGAATGAGATTGTTAGAGCCCGACGTTTTGTACCATCAGTATTGCGACCAGCAGCATGCCAGACTCGGGCGTCAAAAATTACCAAGGCACCTGGATCCACAATTGCTTGATGCGAATATTTAAGGAAATGCTCAGTGTCAGGCCGCTGTAAATTTTGATGGGAGCCAGGTAAGAGATACGTTGCTCCATTAGTTTCAGTGAAATTGTCCAAGTTGACCATAACAACTACTGTATGTTTTCCAAATTCTGGGGTTCGGGTATCACGGTGGATACTCATTCCATGTTTATAGAGATCGCCGTTCCCTTCGTTGATGAAAGCGCCGTAATTGTAAATGATCAGTTTGCTGTTCAAATACTGCTCTATAAGATCAAGACCTGGACGAAGTTCCAGAAGATCCAGAAAGCTTTTCCCTTGAGAGAGCACATGATGGGCGACCCCCTTCAGAGAACCAACGCTAGCATCTTGCTTGGCTTCAAGATTATTTAGAGATTGTGCTTGACGACAGCACTCATACGCTAAATCAAGATCGGTTTTTAGCCGCTCTATCAGAGGATTTGGGACAAATTTAGGAATAATTATGACACCACTATCATCTAAGGCTAATTTTTGCATGGAAGCTTTCCTTTATATTTAAAGAACCAGTACTTTCAAATCTTGCCGGTCATGGGTTTTTAAAAATTATTTAACTCAGAGCCGCACTCAATTCAAATCCCATAAAGAAACTCAGTGTCATCATTGATTTCATAGCCCAACATAGTGCATATCTATTTAATATGTAAACCTATCTTCGCACTACCCGGGTTTGTTACATCTCCGTTCTTACTATTTATCAATAGCGTAGGAACTTCTCGGCAAAACGATGGATATCGCTAGCCTTGCATAATTATCCTTTAAAAAAATTATCTGGCACGCCAGGATATTATTTTGCTTTAAACAAGGGCCTTTGTCGCACTGGGATAAACTAAACTGGATTGGCATCATTAGGAAAAACAATCCACCACCTAGTTATTATATGTTCGCCAACTGCCTTTACGAAATTTACTCGCAGTGCATGCACCCACTCAGCGAGTAAATTTAACCTCGGTTTTTTTGGTTGTATCTTTAAACCAAAGTACCTGAAAAATATTGAGCCACCATCGCGCCTACATCATTTAAGACAGTAGTTATAAGGGCATCTCGATAAACATTAGGTTAGGTAATCTCATAAAGTTGCTGACCATGCGGTTTTATGATTTTCATTCCGGCAATAGAAATTGTACTGGCGACTGTTGGTGTTTTTAACATAATTTTCCTCGCCACTTACGCTACCACTGGGCGTTTCAGGCATGACCAACTCCATAACGACCCACCATGCCCCAAAGTCCACGATGCGCTATTAGATACCAACATATTTAGTTGCTTTTTTTACAACTTATGGAATCTAATCTATTCATTGATACCAACGATTTAACCAAGTAGTTGTTCAAGGATCACAGGGCTCTCATGCACTGTATTGATTTATCCTCTCAATTAGTCAAGCCTCTTCCAGACCGAAAGATTCCTGTAAACTATGGGCGCAAATGTCGGTTTTTTATTCCTAGATTTTGGCTCGCAACTATGGTTCTCGTAAATAATAATTTATTTTTATTCATTAAGTTAGGTATCTTACTCTCTTTTAAAACTGCGTTACCTAGCGGTGGATAATCATAAGCCATATAATTTTTGATGAGGCTTAAGGAGTATTAAATATAGCAATGAGTAATTCTGAGAGAAACTATAATTTAGAAATTAAGGACACCTCGAACCATCAATATGCCTATAACTTTGATTTTGACGTAATGCATCCTTATATGATGGAGTCTTTTCAGCCCTTTTTCTCAAATGGTAATTTACTCGAACTTGGCTGTTTTCAGGGAGACTTCACTCAGCGGTTAGCCAGTCAATTTGAGGATATTACCTGCGTGGAAGCATCTGAGGCGGCGGCCATAGAGGCACAAAGAAAACTTGGCGATCGTGCACGGATAATCAACGCAACATTTGAAGATGT
>PAHB01000015.1 GCA_002704665.1 Pseudomonadota bacterium | reverse complement strand
AATTAACGGTAAGAGGGAAAAAATCCTGACCAGGCTTTGCAGACTTCATAAAAACGGCTGTACATAAAACAGTTGTTTGACCTAGTGAAGCTAAAACTGCACCATCTGCTTGTCTGGCTATCTTTCCAGTCTCTAATATTAATGGTTTTCCATCCCAATCGAGTTCCTTTTTATAAATTTGGAACATACTTTTCTCCATAATGTGTTTTTGATTTTATTAAATTATTAATTAAACTATAAGTTGCTTGGATATTCTATCTTCTTAAACCAAGACTTTCTATTAAAGTGGAATAATTTTCTGAATTTTTCTTCTTTATATACTCTAATAACTTTCTTCTTTTACCAACTAATGTTAGCAAACCTCTTCTTGTAGCAAAATCTTTTTTGTGTTCTTTAAGGTGCTCTGTTAAGTTTTTTATTCTTTCGCTTATTATAGCTACTTGTACATTAGAAGAGCCACTATCGTTTTCATTTTTGCCATAATTTTTGACTAATTCTATTTTCTTGTCCTTCTCAATAGACATATAACTTTCTCCAAACTTTAGATGTTAAAAACACGAAATGGTTTAATTTCACTATTATCTATAATACATAATGCTACAGGTTTTTTTTTTATTCGTGCTAATATCATCATATTTTTTCTAAATTTTACCTTTTCATCAAATTTTAAAATTTCATTAAAGGGTATTTTAACACCATTTACTAGTTTTTGTTCTATATTAAGATTAACTTCAAGCTTAATAAATTCTTCAAGAGCAGACTCTATTGGTAATACCAAAGAAATTTTCTGCGTATCATCTTCTATTTCATTGAGATTATCAAGAGAAATCGAATTTTTTTCATTGAAATTACCTACCGAAGATCTTCTCAAATCTTTTACATGAGCAAAAACTCCTAATTTTCTTCCTAAATCCCTTACTAAGGATCTAACATACGTGCCCTTAGAACATTTAATAAAAATTAATGCATGATTTTTATCTTTAATCTCAATAAGTTTTAAATCTTTAACCTCAACTTCCCTTTCTTTAAGTTTTGGTGTTTCACCTTTTCTTGCAATAGAATAAGATCTTTTTCCATTTACTTTTATTGCGGAAAACTTTGGAGGTATTTGGCTAATTTTGCCTATAAAATTTTTTAGATTTAATTCAATTTCATTTTTTGTAGGAATTCTATTTGAAGTTTTTATTACTTCCCCCTCTTCATCATCAGTACTTGTTTCGCTTCCCCATTCAACTAAACAATTATATGTTTTAATAGAACCCATCATAAACGATGTAGTTTTAGTAGCCTCTCCAATAGCAATAGGCAAAACCCCTGAAGCAAGAGGGTCTAAAGTCCCAGCATGCCCAGCTTTTTTAACTAAAAAATATTTTTTAACTAAGCTTACAGCCTTAAAAGATGAAATACCTTTTGGTTTGTCAAAATTAACCCAACCGTGAATTAGATTCATAAAATATTATCGCAGGCTGTCTATATCAGAAATAGAGTTTATAGATTTATTAATTTTTGCAGCATTATCAAAGCTGTCGTCTATAAAAAACTTTAATTTTGGTGTTCTTTTTAAACGAAGTTTGTTTCCAACTTGATTTTGAATTTTGAAAGCATAATTATTTAAGTCTTTAAGAATTTGATCTGAATTTTTTTCGCCCAAAAATGATACAAATACTTTTCCAAACTTTAAATCTGGTGTTACAATTACTTGAGATACAGTAATACTGTACCTGCTTAAATTTTTATCATGGATATTTCCCCGTAATAGGATATCAGCAATTTTTTGACGTAATAGCTCACTTACTCTTAATTGTCTTTGGGTAACTTGAATTTCCATTATTTATGTTTTTCTATTTTAATGTTCTTGCAATTTGTGTAAGTTCAATGCATTCAAAAACATCTGCAACATTTATATCATTGTAGTTTTCAAGGGCAATCCCACATTCAATGCCTTGCTTTACATCTTTTACTTCATCTTTAAATCTTTTAAGAGTTTTAAGAGCTCCTTCATAAATTACTACATTATCTCTTAAAAGTCTTACCTTACAACCTTTCTTTATAATACCTTCGGTTACTTCGCATCCAGCTATTTTTCCAATTTTAGAAATATTAAAAACCTCTTTAACTTTAGCATAACCAATAAATTCTTCCTTAGTTTCAGGGTCTAAAATTCCTGTTAAAGCATTTTTAACTTCATCTAATAATTCGTAAATTATTGAGTGATACCTTATTTCAACATTTTCAATTTTAGCTAAATCTCTTGCTTGAGGAATAGCCCTAACATTAAAACAAAAAATAATTGCATTTGAAGCTATTGCAAGAGAGACGTCACTTTCAGAAACTCCACCAACACCTCCAAACAAAAGTTGAACCTTTGCATTTTCATCCCCTATAGAACTAACAGCAACCTTTATAGCTTCGAGACTTCCATGAACATCAGTTTTAATAATAACTGGTAGCTCTTTTTTGGCAGAATCTTTAATAGCACTCATCATTTGTTCTAAAGATCCTCTGCTAGCTAACCTTGCATTATCTAAACTATTTTTTTGCTTAATTAATCTATATTCTGCTATTTCTCTAGCTCTAGAGTCTGTCTCCACCACAGTTAACAAATCTCCAGAAAAAGGAGTTCCATTTATACCCAAAATTTCAACTGGTGTTGAAGGCTTAGCATGCTTTATTTTTTTTCCTAAGTCATCTATTAAAGCCCTAACTCTTCCAGTAACAGATCCTACCACAAAAATATCTCCAACTTTTAATGTCCCCTTAGTAACCAAAACATTTGCTACTGACCCTCTTCCTTTTTCAACCTTAGATTCAATTACTACACCTTCAGCATACCTGTTAGAATTTGATTTCAGTTCAAGAATTTCTGACTGAAGGATAATTGCTTCTTCTAACTCTGGAAGACCCCTACCTGTTATTGCAGAAATTTCAACAACTTGAACATCGCCACCTAAATCCTCAGCAATTATTTCATAGTTTAAAAGTTCTGTTTTGACTTTTTGAGGGTCAGCCTCAGGCTTATCACATTTATTAATTGCAACAATAATAGGGCATTTTGAAGCTTTGGCATGATTAATTGCTTCAATAGTTTGGTCTTTCACTCCATCATCTGCAGCAACGACTATAATTACTATATCCGTTATATTTGCTCCTCTTGATCTCATATTGGTAAATGCTGCGTGGCCTGGAGTATCAATAAATGTTATTAATGAATTATCTTTTGTTTTAATTTGATAAGCCCCAATATGTTGAGTTATTCCTCCAGCTTCTGAAGAAACAATTTTACTTTTTCTTATAGAATCTAAAAGTGAAGTTTTACCGTGGTCAACATGCCCCATAATCGTTACCACTGGTGGCCTTAATGATTTCAATTCTTCTGGATCATTGTCATCAGATAAGCCTTGTTCAATATCTGATTCAGAAATTCTTTTTGGTTTGTGGTCCATTCCTATAACAACTAATTCTGCAGTTTCTCCATCAATCACTTGAGTTGCTGTAGCCATAATATCTAACTTCATTAACTCTTTAACAACATCTGCAGTTTTTTCAGCCATCCTATTGGCTAAGTCTGAAACAGTTAAATTATCAGGAATAACTACTTCTCTTTGCTGCTTTAATATAGGTTTATCTTCTAACTGATTTTTTACTTTTTCTCTTTGCCTTTTAACTGATGAAAGGGACCTTATCCTTTCATTATTATAAAGAGCTTCATTAACAGTTAGTTTTGAGTTTTGCCTTCTTTGTTCATCTCTTTTAACTGTTAATTTAACTTTAACTCCTCTTTTATCTTTTTGGTTTTCTTCATTCTCTGTGACTTTGTTTAGAGGTTTTTTATTTTTAGGGTTTATAGTGTTTTCATTTTTGGGTAAATTAGAAACTATTTTTTCAACTGGCAATTCTGTTTCTGCGGAAGTTGATTGTTTGTTTTGACTTTTATTAAGATCAGAACCCTGTTTTTTTTCGGAAACTACTTTACCATTTTTTTCGTTCTCTAAAACACTTTGGTTCTGCTTCTTAAGAGCATTAATTCTAGCAGTTCTCTCCTCAAAAGTTAGAGAGCCCGGTGAACTGGTATTAGGGTTATTGGTATTATTTTGAGGTTTAAAAATATCTTTATCTAAACCCGGTCTAATATTTCTTTTTCTTCGAGTTTCTATTTGAAAGGATCTTTTCAATCCACCGGGATTTACTCTTGAACTAGCCCTAGAGTTGTCGATGTTTTTACCAATAGAAAGTGTCTCTCTTCCTTGTAAGCTTAGTTTTTTTCTCTCATGTACTTTTTCATCGCTCATTAATTCAAACCTTTGTGAATAAATTTTTATTTTTCTTCATCATCTTTAAACCAATGTTCTCTGGCGGCCATAATAATTTTTCCAGCTTCTTCTTCTGATAATTCTTTTCCTTCGTCAAGTTTTTCAATTAATTCAAAAGTATCTAATTCAGCAAGATCATCTCTACTTTTTATCCCATTTTCTCCTAGTTTTAGTATTTGACTAGGGTTTAAATAAGAGAATGAAACTAAATCTTCAGATAACTCTAAATCTTTAATTGATGAAAATATTCTTTCTTTTTCTTTTTCAATAAAGGTTAAGGCTCTATTTAGAAGTTCTTCTGCAAGATCTTGATCAAATCCCTGCAAACCTGAGAGTTCCTCAACAGAGGTTTCAGCAATATCTTCAACGGAGTCAAATCCCTCAGCAATAAGTAAATGGGCAATTACATCATCTACATCCAAGACGCTAGTAAAATGATCTGATCTGACTTTAAACTCTTCTTGTCTTCTTTCTGACTCTTCAGCCTCAGTCATAATATCTATATACCAACCAGTTAAATCAGATGCCAAACGAACATTTTGCCCCCTACGTCCTATTGCAAGACTTAATTGATCATCAGGAACAACAACCTCTATTCTATTAGAGTCTTCGTCGACAACTACTTTTGATATTTCTGCTGGAGCTAATGCACTTACAACAAATTCAGCATCGTTATCTTTCCACTGTATTATTTCAATTTTCTCTCCCTGTAGTTCATTAACTACCGCCTGAACTCTTGCACCTCTCATTCCAACACATGCACCAACTGGGTCAATACTGGTATCTTTAGAAACAACACTTATTTTAGCTCTACTTCCTGGTTCTCTTGCTACAGATTTTATTTCAATAATGCCTTCATAAATTTCTGGAACTTCTTGAGTAAATAATGCTGCCATAAACTCTGGTTTTGTTCTTGATAGAAATATTTGTGGGCCTCTTAATTCACTTCTTACATCATAAATTAGAGCTCTAACCTTATCTCCTTGCCTCATTAATTCTCTTGGAATACAATCGTCTCTTTTAATAATAGATTCACCACCTCTTCCTAAGTCAACAGTTACAAAATGCATGTCGACACGTTTGACTGTTCCAAGAATAATATCTCCTACTCTGTCTTTATATTCTTCATATTGCTTCTCTCTTTCTGCTTCTCTAACTTTACTAACAATAACTTGCTTAGCTGTTTGAGCAGCAATTCTACCAAAATCAATAGGAGGAAGATTTTCTTTAATAAACTCTCCTAACTCAAATTCATTGTCAGTTTTTTTAGCATTATCAAGAGAAATTTCAGTAAACTCATCTTCAACATTTTCAACAATTAAGGTCCATTTCTGGAGGGAAATAGATCCATTTTTCCTATCAATTTTTGCTCTAATATCTCTATCTTGGCCATAAATTGTCTTCCCAGCTTTTTGGATTGCCTCCTCCATAGCATTAAAAACAATTTCTTTATCTATAGACTTTTCTCTGGATACTATATCTGCAACTTGAATAATCTCACTTCTAAAAACATCTGAATTGTTCATTAATTAATAACTCCTGTAATAAATAACATTTCACACTTTTTCATAAATCAAATGACTTCTAGAAATTTGTGAAATTGGCAATAACATCTCTTCATTTTTGTTTGTCTCTAAAATTTTAATTATATTTTTTTCTACTGACAATATTTTTGCCTTAATTTTTCTTTTCTTTAGTGTTTCATCATTTAACTCAATTGAGATAAGCTTACCAATAAATTTTACAAAATCACCTATTGCTTCTAATGGTCTATTTATTCCTGGAGAACTAATTTCAAGATTATAAGAAAAATCCATTACTCCTTCAACATCTAAAAGCACTGAAACATGCTTACTTATTTTTGAACAATCATTTATATTTATTGGTTTTCCATTAATATATTCGATCATAATTTGAAGAATTGAATTGCTTTTAGAATTTTTTTCTAATTTCAATCTAAATATTTGGAAACCCATTTTATTTAATGATGGACTAATAATCTTTTTAATTTTTTTTTCAATCATATCGTGCAATAAAAAAGGTGAGAACTTGCTCACCCAACAAACTGTTAATATTTAGTCATTATAATACACTATTTTAACATAAACGCAAGGTAACATTATTTATAATTATTAAATAAAAGCCAGGCTGGAAAATTATTACTAGCTATACCTTTTTTCATATATTTAGTTTCTGGCCATTGAAATGGATTGGATTTCCAATCTTGAGATTTCTCTGCATTCCATTTAAATAATTTGCTATCAATAAAATTCTTTAATATCCAATTTTGTGAGCCCCAATGGTCACTGGCTAAAATTATCTTTGCATTTGGTTTTAATACTCTAGAGATTTTCTGAATTGAATATAAATTAATAAAACGTCGGTTTTTATGTTTTTTCTTAGGCCAAGGATCTGGAAAAAGTATAGCCATCATATCAACTGAGTTTTCTGGTAAATTTTCTAACAAAATTAGCCCATCATCTAAAAACAAAGATATATTTGAAATTTGTTTTTTATCTATTTCCTTTAATAGTTGAACTACACCGTTTAGGTATGGCTCCACACCAAAATAATACCAGTCTTCACTCTTAAAAGCTTGGTCTGCAATAAGTTCTCCACTTCCAAATCCAATTTCTAAAAAAACTTTTTTTTTAATTATTTTGTCATTTAGGATATGTAAATCTTTTTTAATTGAAGATTTTTTTATTTCAATTTTGGGTAGAAGGTAATTAATCAGGGTTTTATTTGAAACACTTAACCTTCTACCTTTTTTTCGACCATAAAGTTTATTTGGATATTGTATCAAACTTTTATTGTCTTAGCCTTTTAGCTTTTGAGCTAAATCAGTTTTTTCCCATGAAAAAGTACCCTTTAGAACTTCATCTGGATTTCTTCCAAAATGACCATATGAAGCAGATGGTCTGTAAATAGGGTTATTTAAGCCTAAATGCATTCTTATACCTTTAGGAGTCAAGTCAACATTTTTGCGAAGTAATTTCTCTAATTCATTTTCTGGCATAAGACCTGTGCCTTGGGTATTAACATAAACTGACAGTGGTTCTGACAC
The DNA here is from genome assembly GCA_002704665.1 of Pseudomonadota bacterium. GTDB lineage: Bacteria > Pseudomonadota > Gammaproteobacteria > Burkholderiales > Eutrophovitaceae. The sequence continues at coordinate 2,391 of PAHB01000015.1, read as the reverse complement.
CCCAATTGCATATGATAATTGAATTGTACATTTTTCAGCCAAACCCGCTGCAACAACATTTTTAGCCATATATCTGGAAATATACGCAGCAGAACGGTCTACTTTTGTAGGATCTTTACCACTAAATGCTCCTCCACCATGGGGAGAAGAACCTCCATATGTATCTACTATTATTTTTCTTCCTGTAAGCCCTGAGTCACCATCAGGACCTCCTACAACAAAAATACCTGTTGGGTTTACAAAAAATCTATCTTCATCACACATCCAACCATCAGGCAAAATATTCAAAACGTGTTGCCTAACTAATTCTCTGATTTCTTCTTGAGAAGCATCTTTCGAATGTTGAGTAGATACTACAACTGAATGAGCCTTTATTGGTTTTCCATCGACATATTCGAGAGTTATTTGTGATTTACTGTCAGGCCCAAGAATTGTTGATTTATTACTGTGCCTTTCATCAGCTAAAGACTGAAGTATTTTATGTGAATAGTGAATTGCTGCAGGCATTAGAACATCTGTATCTCTACATGCATATCCAAACATTATACCTTGATCTCCTGCACCCTCATCCTTGTCACCAGAAGAATCTACTCCAACTGCTATATCAGGAGATTGTCCATGCAAATAGTTTTCAAAAACCATTTTTTCCCAATGATAACCCTCTTGTTCATATCCAATATTCTTTACACTGTTTCGAACAGCTTGTTCAATTTCATTTTTAAAATCTTCAGAAAAATTTTTGCCATCAGAATGCAAACAACTTTCTGGAACTCTTAATTCACCTGCAAGAACTGTTCTATTTGTTGTGGTCATAGTTTCACATGCCACTCTTGCTTCAGGGTCTTTTGAAACACATAAGTCTACGACTGTATCTGAAACTATATCACAGACTTTATCTGGATGCCCCTCAGATACTGATTCAGATGTAAAAAGGTATGTATTTGACATTCTTGTTTCCTCCATTAGTTTATTCCTATCTCTCAAAATACATTTAAAGGGTCAACCTTTCTTTTATATTTTTTTAAAAAAATTATTATAATAATAAAAAAAATTATTATAAACATTGGTTTTTCATGCCATTTTGAATATAAAGTACTTCTTATCTTTTTTGGAATCTTAACGTCCAAGTATGACTTTTCATTTAATTCAAGTCTATTTAATTCTCTACCATAAGAATCAAATACAACTGAAATACCGTTGTTTGCAACTCTAACTAATGGTGTTCCAGTTTCTATGGCTCTATTGCGACTTAGGTATAGGTGTTGTTTTGGTCCAACCGTTTCACCAAACCAGTAATCATTAGTAATATTTAAAATTAAATCATAAGATATAAAGTTGTTATCTCTAATTGGAAATATTGATTCGTAACAAATTAATGCTTTAATTAAACCAATGTTATTAATTTCAAAAAAATTCTGTTTTTTACCTTTAGAGAAATCTTTTTCTCCGACTATAGGTTTTAAAAATGGCAAAAAATTTCTAAAAGGAAAGTACTCTCCAAAAGGTACTAAATGATTTTTATTATATTTTTCAATAATTGAACCATTTTTATCAATAATTAAAATAGAGTTAAAGTAATTATATTTTTTTTCCTTTAAATTCATTTTCCTTGAAATTGCTCCAGTAAATAGAAGGCTGTTTTCTTTAGTAAGAACTCTGTCTGCAATATCGTTTATTTCCTTTTTAAAGATATCAGGAAAAACTGTTAATGCTGTTTCTGGCCAAATTATAATGTCTGGAAAAGTGGTTTTATTAGAAGATAAGCTAATTAAATCTTCAATGTTATTTTTTAATAAACTTTTATCCCATTTTTGCTGAATGGAAAATGATGGTTGAACCAACCTTGCAACTTTATTTGAGTATTCCGTCTTATTTTCAAACAACCTTTGTCCTGAACAAGATATTATCAATACAGGTATGATAAAAAATGTTAAGGCTTCTTTTTTATAGTTATTTATTAAAAAAACAGGAAATGATAATAAAAACAAAATTATAAGATTTTGGCCATAAATACCTATAAAAGAAACTGTTTGTGACATAATTAAGTTTGATGAAAAGCTAAAACCTATCATATTCCAAGGAAACCCAGAGAGTATATTCCCTCTTAAAAACTCCATTAGGGTCCAAAAAATTATAAGTAAAAGTATTCTTTCGTCTTTAAATTTTGATATTTTAAAAGAAACATAAAATGAAAAGGCCCAAAATAAAGATAATAATAATGGTAAAAATATAATTGAGAATGGAAGCATCCAATAATATTGAAAACCTCCAACTAATAGAGAGTTTGAAACCCAATACAATGATGATGAAAACCAACCAAAACCCAATAGTAGGCCAACTAAAAATGCACTTGAAGGGTTTTTGCTTTTTAAAAAGGCCTGGATTCCTATT
>PAHB01000014.1 GCA_002704665.1 Pseudomonadota bacterium | reverse complement strand
TATTGATGCCGTTCCGGGGGCGCACTAATTACATCTTTTATGTCATTTGTAGGAATAGACAAAATTATCTCAACGGCAAAGTAGACAGAAAAAAAATTCTACTTATAAAAAAAGGTAATTAGTTGACTCCTATCAAAAAGTTTTTAGGCAGAAGATATTAAGTCGATATAGAGTCCGAAACCGGAGCGTTCGTGATAATACTATTACCACCTATAACCAATCGAAAAAACCGTTTTGCGGTCCATACTATCCCGTCCAGTAGCAGGAGTTTTATCCCAGTCGATATCAAACTGACCTGTTGCTGACAAGTTTTTTCGTATTGGAAATCTCAAACCAGTTTGGCTGCGAATAAAAAGCTTATCGTCCTCCGTGATTCCAATCACTCCAGAATTTCGATGAAAAATACTCGCCCGCCAAGATGGTAGTTTTCTATGAAAGTTTAGAGTCCAACTGCTCGCTGAGTAGTCTGTATCATTCTCATTAATAAAATCGCTAGATACGTAATTACCACTAATCTCAACTGATAATTGTGTGAGCGAAGAATCGATAAATTGGCGACCGAGACCCAACCCTACTGTAGAACGTAGGTTGATATCCTTAAACTCATCCTCCTCCATACTTAATGCAAGAAATGTGTACCATTTTTCGGTAAGAAACCTGTCATACTTAAAACGAGATAACGAATTATTTTCATTCTTTACACCCTCAGCTTCGCCTTGATTTAATAAAAAACCCAAAACAAACCTGTTTTCTCCTTTTCTATATGACACCTCGCCATCAAGTCGAGTTTTTAATGTTTCTGTGTTACCCGAAGTATTGCTGAATCCCATATCAATTCTTCCGGATTTTTTTGTAATTGAAGGCTTTTTCAGAAAGATAAATTGAACCAAGCCCGATTTTACCTCCCGCTTATCCTTATTGTCTGAATCTAGAATAACGACACCGTCTTCAACCGAAATAACCCCCTTTATCGTCTCCTTATCTACTCCGATATAAACTGTTTTTTCACTTTTAAGAAATTTAACCTCACTCCACCTAATATTAATGACACCGGCATAGGATGTTTTTACCCCGAGATTGCCGTCTACTAACTGAGTAATATCACCCGTTATTCGGTCCCCGTTGGAGAGATATATTTCGTCCGATGCTACTACTCCAAAATAAGAGATACAGAGTACAACAGTAGCCATTACTCTTTTTGAAAAAACTAATTTAAGCATCCAATATATCCCACTACTTATGAATCCAAAAACAAGCTATTCAGGCGCATTCGTGTAATCGTTGTGTGGTATTTGCTTTCGCTTCCTCAGTTTGCCTCGATACCATCTACGACCTCCCCAGATAACAGCCAGCACGATAACTACAAAACTCTTATCAACTCTAATAAATATACCCCAAAACACCCCCCGTCACTTATTTTTTACCCCCCCTAGCAATGGGGGTATTATTATTTGATACGCTATAACTGGTGTTGGGAAGGAATCTTAGTACCATTTATTTTTATTCACTAAATTGTGGAGCTCCTCTCCACGATTGTATCTTTCGATATTCATCTTAATAATTTGATATCGCCGATTCGTAATCTCCTGATCTGAATCCATCAAAGCTACGTGCGGTGTCATAATCACCCCACGAGTTGTCCACAATTTGTGGTTTTTCGGAAGCGGCTCTTCCTCGTAAACGTCTAATCCAGCACCGGATATTAAGTTCGTTTCAATAGCATAAATCAAATCATCTAGAACTGTTGTTTTACCCCTGCCAATGTTTATAAAGATTGAAGTTTGTTTCATTTTCTTAAAAATATCGATATTAAAAAGATTATGCGTTTCGGGAGTATGCATTACAGTAGCAACTAGAATATCAATTTCACCGACGGATTTTTTTAATTCGCTTGGATACAGAATTTGATCAAAATTTTCTAACGATTTGAATTTGGGATCGACTCCCAAAACGTGAGCGTTAAAGCCCTTACAAAGTCTCGCAACCTCTTGACCTATGCCTCCAGCGCCGACAATCATAACCTTTGATTCTCGTAGATGCAGCGCTTTGTGTCTTCTAGCCTCGGGATGCCAAAGCCTATTTCGTTGCGCCTCGATGTAATCCGGTAGCCGATTGGACAGAGTCAGTATGTATGCCATCACATGCTGACCGATAAAATCTGAATAAATGCCCCTTGGATTTGTAACTAAAACGGGATGTTCGATTAGCTGTTGATAGAACCAACCGTCTTTTGCTGATTCATTTACAAAACCTCCTGAGTCAGGGTTAGCAAGCCACTTCAATTTTTGCGCTTTTTGGATAGCCTTCGGCTCGATCCAGTCATATCCTGCTTCAACAATTTCAATTTTCTCTAAAACTTCCGTTTCATTATTAAAAGCGAGGATATCGATTTGCGGAAAGTCGACTTTCATTCGCTCTATAAAATCTCGTTTACTATGATGTTTAGGTTCATCAAGTGGTGGAAAAAAAGCAAAGTTTTTCAGTTTCAATTGTTGTTACTCCCTTAAACACATAAAAAAAACTTCAGTTCGCCTCGATTTCTTTGGGTATTGCCAATGCTTGGCTACATCGTTTTTCGGGCAGTCACCTTCGCCCGATTCAGCAGGTTGTCATGGACGTCGATCTAACCTGAAACCTAGGTATACTAGTATTTTTTTTTAAAACTTCAAAGACAAATAACTTTCGTTTATTCGGGTTTTAGGACATACATGGTACAAAATAGAAGAGAAACAGCCATGGCAGAACAGATTGATAAACTCACCAAAAGTGGAAGAGGTTGATAAGAGGACGAACTTGTTTTTGGAAAGATAAAAGAAAAATTTTGGAAACTCTTCATGATTTAGAAAAGGAAAAACAATGAGAAATATGGAAACACCACAAGCTATTTTATTGGGGCTTTCTTTGATAGCGATTGCAATTGCGTCGATTCCATTTACTTCAACTTTTATAAAAGAAGCGCATGCGGCCGCACCGAAAAAAGTGCAAATATGTAACGACAAAGGAGATTGTGCGAGAATTTTGCCCTCCGGCCTTTTGATGACAAGGGTATATTGATGATTCTTTAGTACTAATAAAAATCTATAAAAAATCAAACTGAATGTTATTTACTCGAACTTATTTTTATTAAAAATCGGCTAAATTGAGTTAAAATGATCACATAGTATTCAAGAAGGTTTTTTTAAATAGTACTGATTTGACTGTTGATGGGTTGGACTTCATTTTTTACCTCTGAAATCCCTTTTATCTTAACCTTACTCGAAACTCGTTCCCGTAAATAAATTTTTACTACCCAGAACAAAGGGGGTATTATCATCCGAAAAACATAACCATTATTCGAAAGACTCCTCTAGTGAAAAAACGAAGGAAAGCGGTATTTAAAATTTTAGTTGGAGCGAATCTCGGCTTCCTACCGTTATCTATACTCAGAAACATTCAAATGCTGTCTGGGCGGAAGTTTGGAGCATGAAAAAAACAATGCTTACAATGTTAGTGTTAGCAGGGGCGGTCTCGTCATTAACTTTTGCAGAATGGGCGAAAATAAGTGAAAGTAGGGCGGTGTCTTACTATATAGATTTTGAAGAATTAAAAAAAGCTGATGGATATATTTATTGGTGGCTCTTGATTGATTATCGCAAACCAACGCCAGTGCATGGAGATCTGTCTACCAAGACATATAATCAAGGTGATTGTAAGTTATTCCGTTTAAAGAGGGTGAGATATTCTTTTCACAAGGAGCCGATGGGTCGCGGTAATAGCGATCTTCAAGAATCCGAGGGGGAAAATAGAAAATGGAAATACCCTTCTCCTAAAACGGTAGATGGAATTGTGCTTAAAAAAGCTTGTGATAGAGTATATCCGTAGGCAGTACATTGTCATTACACAGGAATAACCCTAACTTGTGGAATAAAAAATAGTGGATCAGCAATAAAGCTATCAACGAATATGGAACATTTTTCTAGCAGGCACTGGTCTAGGAACAAAATTGTAAACAGGTTTGTCAACGGAGAAAATGATTAAATTTGACCCCGAGAATATAAATTTTTTAGCTGAAAGAATGCTCAGCGATTATGACTCAGGAAAACCGGGTACGTTGTTCGCTGAGGGGTTAACATTAAATGTGCACGAAGCTTGGCAACTTCAAATGGCTGTGGCTGATTTGAGGATTCAGCGTGGTGAAAAGGCCATAGGATACAAGATTGGTCTAGTTGATAAAGGTAATCAAGAAATGATTGGCATGCATCATCCAGCTTGGGGTAGATTGTGGAATACCGAGCGCCACCTAGACGGGGTCCAATTGCAAAAGAGTAAATATGACAATCCCTCTATGGAAGCTGAATTTGGAATTATTTTAGGCGATGACATTGACCCCAGAGAGACTAAACCGATCGATATAATTGATACGATTGCATCTGTCCATCCGGTTATTGAAATTCATAATTTTGTTTTTCGAGGGGAGTATTCTAAGGGCCCCGAATTACTTGCAAATAATGCGATTCACTCCGGCGTAGTTTTGGGTGACGGTGTCCTTGATCCTAAGGACAAAGTCGTTACAGACCTAGAGCTTATATATGATGGTAAAATCGTAGATTCTTGGAAAGACAAACAATGGCCTCATGATATGCTCTCTGCCATGGGGTGGCTTATTGCAGAACAATCCAAAAATGGTAGGAAGCTAAAAAAAGGGGAAATTATTTTGACTGGAGCTTGGGGACCGCCAATCCCTGTTGGCGATAAGAGGTTGGTGGAAGTTAAATCCTCAGCATTTGGCACTGTGTGCGCCACTTTCTTATAGGATTCTTCAAAGCTAATCAATCGAAACCCTTGAGGCGTTTAAGAGCAATATATATGTATCTATGATGCGCTAGAACTATTAGGTTGATTTTGAAAATACCAATAACCGATTGTTGGAAGGCATTTCAAAGTTGTCGGTAAGGTGTAATTGAAATTTGGCAGCGCTTGAAACTACATTCTCAAAGTCTCTTACCCCAGCCCCCTTATATTGATCTCGGATTGATTGATCAAACGAGTTATTTCTTTCAGACAAATGCTGTCCCCCAAATTTAAATGGCCCATAAACGCAAAACACGCCCTCATTTAAAAATAGATTTGATACTTTTTGAAACATTTTCTCAACCGAATGCCAGGACATGATATGTAATGTATTTGCCGTAAAAACTGCGTCCACGGACTGTACGGGCCATTGGGTCATATTTACATCCAAAAAAATTGGTTTCTGTAGATTATTTAAGGATACTTCGCTAATCCAAGCATTTATACCATCATGATTTATGGCTAGATCTGAAGTTTGCCAACTAATAAAAGGTAAGGCTGACGCGAAATGAACTGCATGCTGCCCAGTTCCCGAACCGATTTCCAGAACCGTTTGCACAGAAACCAACACCTCTTTCAATTTTTTTAGTATTGGATCTTTATTGCGTTCACAAGCAGCCGAAAATGGTTTCATCTGAGAAACTTTTTTAATTATTATTAATAGACCCTAAAATCCCTATAAACTTTATAAAAAGGTAATATTTATCTTCACCTTATTATACGGATATTGTGAGATAAAGGAGATGTTATGGAAACAAAAAAGGTAGTTCATGAAATCAAGCTCCAGGCTACAGTTGTGTTCGTCCTAGGTGTTATGGCGTTTGCATTGTGTGTTATAGCTTTTAAGCCACATATTGTGGGGGAATCTTATGCATCTACAGAAGTTCACCGAATAGCAATTTGCAACCACTTTGGGACAAAATGTGCGGATATAGACGGAAGGGGGCTTAAAATTAGAAATATTGGGAACTAGAGGTTATGTTCATGAACTCCGATAGGTCAATTGAGCTAGTCCTCGTGTTATATTATGGTTCGATCTTAAATATCTACAGTGGAGTTTTTGAGTTTTGAAATAATTGGCGGAAGATGGTGGAGAGGGTTAAATTAAAATAGTTCGTCCCAACAGAATCAATGAATTGGTAATCGAAAAATTGTTACTGAAATGTAATTCGGATCGACTGTCTCTCATGCACGTACTAAAAAAAACTCTGTAAATAAATTGGTGTCCATAATAGTTTTCACAAAATATAAATTTTCAGTAATGAAATAGGTACAAAACCGAGCTCCTCCGTTGACTATTTTCGCCAAGATACGGTTCTTAGCATCGTTCTAGCTACGGCTCCATATATTATCCTCTAAAACCCCTCTGATTATTTCCGAGTCAAAAAAGGTGGCGAAATTATTTAACTTTTCTATACGCAACCTATTGTAAAAAAAAGATATATATATTATTTTTCGTTTGATTTCTTGAGATTGTCAAAGGAAAATTATCCCAATAGGATATTCCTATCATTTTTTTCGATAAAACATTTACGACAAGGTGAACATTTTGGGACACATACTACTTATATGTCTGTCGGCATTCACCGCCAGCGCATTAGCAGACTGGGTGCAATTTGATACTGATGTTAATAATAACAAGTATTTTCTCGAAAATGACATAATCACGGGTGACGCGAATTTGATTTTTGTTTGGCAGAGAATTCAATATGCAAAATCCACCGTATATGGCGACTATAGCTCGTCAACTTACTACAAGATAAATTGTCATGAAAATACTATTCAACTTTTATCAACCACTTTTTACTCGGATCGAAACTGGGCTAGCAAAAACTGGGCGGGGAAAAGGGGTCAAGAGAATATTATCAAATCAAACTCGCAAGAAGATAAATTACGTAATGCCGTCTGCAAAGAATAAATTAATGACGAAATATACAGGCATGCAAGGCGCATCCGAGGTTCGCTAGGTTTCCCTTAACGTCCAGTGACAGGATTATTTTCAAAAAAATCTGGCTAGAATGTTTTTAAAATTCAAACAATGCCTATCTATTCAGAATTTCGCAAAAAATACTGCGCAGCTGCCCGATGTCCCGGAATTCCTGTCAAACGCTCATCGGGGGCCTTGATTTTCAAACCACTTGAATGATGATCGAAGGCCTCTGCAATAAGTCGAACATGAATTGGCGAAAAGCTCTCTGTGGTTAGCAGCAGTTGTTCTCCTCCTCCTATCATTAGCAGAACTCTGACCTGTTTCCCATCATAGCCCCTGAAGTCTCCTGTCCCTGTAAATAAGTTCTTAGCATCGTCTTTTTTCATGACCAAAAGAACGGCTTGCCCAGTAGTTAAGAGGCTAGCAGCCCGCTGTTCGTGCCTGGCCCGCGCTACGCGAGCATTTGCTTTCGGTAGTGCATCCTGCAAGATAGCGGCTAATTTATCAGCTATAGCATCACCAAGAGGATTTGTCCTTGTTGAATGTATCAAAAGAAATCTTTGCCTAAGCACTTTCCATTGACGATACGGAGTATGGCCTAGACTGATACACGGCAATCCCATAAACAATGTAAACACTAAAAACGTCCGTCTTTTTATTGAAGGCATAAATCGAGCTGTTTTTATTTTATCGTCCTTACTAATTTCTTTTGCACCATTTTTTGTCAGGGATCGAAAATTTCAAGAGGACAAATTGTTGACACGGAATAGTTTGGAAGGTCAACCAGATTGCCGATTCTTAGATCACAGGCAACACTGGTGATTACATATGCCTGCTGCTTGTTGAAACCCTTTACATTAACCAACCAATTAATCATTTCAATTAATGAGCTTCTCGCAGCTATTGTGAGATCCTCTGATAACGCACTCAGGGGTGCCAATTTTTTACTATCCAGATATGTATGATAAGGAGGCACCTCTCCTTCTTTTTTAATCGGATAACCAATCGTTGCGTGAAACCTATCAGGTTCTAGCTGCTTTAACTGTGAGCCGCCCTCAAAATGCGGTCCGTTGCTCATTAGCTTTGCACCATTGGGACGAATCTCGGTCCGAACCGTAACTATAGCTCCAGTTTCAATCGCGGTCCCGGCGACCTCTCCATCGCCTTGCGCGTAGTGAACATCTCCCACAAATAAACCGCATCCATCAATGTAGCAGGGAAGCAGCAAAGTAGTGCCAACAACCATTTGTTTAATATCCATATTACCGCCATTTTCCCTAGGGGGAATTGTGCGCAAACACTCGTTCTTGTGAGTTCCCTCTGGTCCACAAACTGCAGTGGGTAGTGCGCCTACGGGTTGCGGTGGCAATGCAATCCCGCCTGCTTCAGCCAACTTGGTTTCCCTGGCAAGCCAAGCATCAATTTCATTTTCTCCCGGCAATACCCCAACCGAACCCATGAATCCTCTAAATGGGATTTTAACCCCAGGGATTTGGGCTGATGTCGCCTCTAACCGGCTCAGTTCCCAATTCGCTATAAAAGGCTCCGTGTAGAGATCCCTCAAAAAACCAAAGCCTGGAACGATTGTGGTATAACCGTACTGGTCAGGTTCAATGTCAATTAGAGTAACTGCTAAAGCATCGCCACTTTTAGCCCCTTTTATATAGACCGGACCAGTCATAGGGTGTACTAAATTAAGGTCGATCGCCAAAACATCTTTCGGTTCGGACGTATTGTTTAGATCTGAGTCCAGTGCGTCTCGTGTATGAAACTTTATGTATTGTCCAGTGCTTGCTGAAACTACCGTCTTTATTTTAGGATGATACCGGTTGAAACAATTGGGGTCATCGGAGCAATGATCCCCTTGCTTGCTGACTTCCACTATCGATAAGGTCTTGACATCCGAGGTGTCAGCTAACACCATGGGAGCTAAAACCATTCCTAGTAATCCAATCATCATTTTCGTAATCATGAGCCTCTCCAATAATCTCTAAACAGCAAACTCCACTATTCTCTTTTTTATTATAAAGGTCAATGGTGCCTATTTTTTCTCCAGACCACCCGAGGTATTATTAGAAGGAAGTATATAGCTTTCAGAAGGAGAGGACGGCGAGTAGACTTTTATTGATATCTTTTTTGAGTTTCAACTTTAGCGTTTTGGCCGAGACCAATCAATGGGTTGAGTATTTTAAGTATGAAGGTGAAGGGGATGATACCCGAATTGCCGAATACAACACTAGGATTGGTTTTGACGAAAACTTTAGGGGCGTTTGGCATAGGTGGAAATTTCCTTATAAGGAGGATTCTGAAACTGTCACCTTCCACTCTGTAATTGATTGTTTTTCAAATAGTTATACTATTTACGAAGGAACTCGGAGGGAGGGTACTTACATCATTAAGCCAAATGGCAATTCAAATGATGTTCTGGCTAGAATTGTTTGCGACAAGCAAAATTAGAATTACCAGCTTTTAGATGAATTAAACCACTTTTTTCGCTAGTGCGTTAAGTGTTTCAGTCTAACTTTGTCATATTTTTGTATTTCACCAAATCCCTCTGAGAAGTTTTTTTGGTCCTGAATGAAAAGTCTCTTGACACAAATGATACAATGTATCATTTAGCTTGAGTAGAGGAATATCGAATGGATCAAACTAACATCGAGAGGCTTCCTGTCACCGTTCTCTCAGGTTTCCTTGGTGCAGGAAAGACTACCGTGCTGAGCCATATTTTAAATAATAGGCAAGGAAAAAGAGTTGCCATCATTGTTAATGATATGAGTGAAATTAACATTGACTCTGCAATGGTGCAGAACGATGTTGTCCTAAACCGCAAAGAGGAAAAACTAGTTGAAATGAGTAACGGCTGCATTTGCTGTACATTGCGTGAGGATCTTTTGGAAGAAGTCACCAAGTTGGCACGAGAGGGTCGTTTTGATTACCTGCTTGTTGAGTCGACTGGGATTTCTGAGCCTTTGCCGGTGGCCGAAACCTTCACGTTTGCTGACGAAAACGGGGTTTCACTTTCGGAGGTGGCAAAACTAGATACGATGGTTACTGTTGTCGATGCAGTAAATTTTTTAAAGGATTATGACCAAGCAAAATTATTGCAGGAGACCGGTGAATCACTGGGTGACGAAGATGAGCGGAGTGTTGCAGATCTATTAGTCGATCAGGTGGAATTTGCAGACGTTATTCTTATAAGTAAAATCGACTTGGTTAAGAGTGCTGATGTTGAACGCTTAACAGCTATCTTGAAAACTTTAAACACTCACGCGAAAATACTTCCGATTTCTCATGGCCATATCAACATAGATGAGGTGCTCAACACAGGTTTATTTGATTTTGAACATGCCCAGCAGGCTCCCGGTTGGCTAAAGGAGATGCGCGGGGAACATTTGCCGGAAACAGAGGAATATGGAATCAGTAGTTTTAGCTACGAGGCACGTAGACCCTTTCATCCAAAAAAATTTCACGAATTCTTACACAGCACGGATAAATACGGTAAATTGATCCGTTCAAAAGGTTATTTTTGGTTAGCCTCGCGCCCGGAGTTTGCTGGTCAATGGAACCAAGCGGGGGGTATTGCCCATTATGGTTTTGCTGGCATGTTCTGGAAATCTGTTCCGAAAAAAAACTGGCCCACCGATACTGAATATTTATCGTCTATAAACAAGTTGTGGAAGGAGCCTTTTGGCGATATGCGTCAAGAACTGGTGTTTATTGGTCAAGGTTTGAATCAAAGCGTAATCAAGAAAAAGCTTGATCAGTGCCTTCTGAGCGAAGAGGAAGTATTGCGAGGAAAAAATTACTGGGTGACGCTAGAGGATCCATTTCCAGTATGGGAACAGGCATGAGTTCCGCCAGTCTGAACTGCAGATCATATTTTGATCCGTCTTTCGATATGAAAAAAAAATATCGACGCGCAGTCATAGGAAAAAGTCCAGAGGTTTTTACTGATATTTATCTTGAGCAAATTAATATTGTTGTCTGGCAGCGTAGGTTATCTGATACGCTTCAAGCGGATGTTACTAGGTTTTTAGTATCCAATCCCTCATTTCAAATAAGTATAACCGTAACTCCACAAAATGTACTTTCGAGAATAAGAAAATTTTTGGGTGAAACATCACGGCTGGATTTGAGCAAAAATATTTCTCAGCTAGTGGGAATGTTTTGCTGCCTATTTGAAATTGAGAGGGTCGGACTGCGCTTAGCCGTGCTTGATTACCCCATGTGTCCCAAATTTCACGTTGATAGGGTACCTTGTCGGTTAGTTACAACCTACCACGGTGTTGCTACGGAATGGCTGCCGCACGATAAAGTTAATCGTTCAAAACTATCTGGAGTCAGTGAGAGGACTTCCGATAACCAAATTGGCTTATATAAAAGCCAAAATGACATCCGGCAACTTTGCCAAGGAGATGTTGCGCTGCTAAAAGGTGAAATATGGGATAGAAACGACAATGCTGGGTTGGTGCATCGGTCACCTTCCGTTGTCGGAGATCAGCATCGCTTGTTACTGACGATCGACTTTGGTGACTGATATCGGGCACTAAATTAGTTTTTTAGAGTAAACGTGCCGCTTTTTTTGTTAGCCACTCACCATAGATTAAGGTATTGGATG
>PAHB01000013.1 GCA_002704665.1 Pseudomonadota bacterium | reverse complement strand
CATTAATAATGCTGGATTAGCCCTCGGCACCTCGGCAGCACAATCCTCCAGCTTAAAACAGTGGCAACAGATGATTGAAACAAATGTTACTGGACTCGCAGGCCTTACCCACAAATTACTCCCTACTCTTATCGAACAAAAGGGGGCAATAATTAATATCGGATCTGTGGCGGCAACATATCCTTACCCGGGAGGAAATGTCTACGGTGGTACCAAAGCTTTTGTTAGTCAATTTTCACTTGGATTGCGTTCAGACTTGCAAGGAACAGGAGTTCGGGTAACCTGTCTCGAGCCTGGCATGACTGAAACCGAGTTTACTCTAGTTAGGACCAGCGGGGACCAACAGGCTTCGGACACCCTTTACCAAAATGCAAACCCGTTAAAAGGATCAGATTTAGCCGATACTCTCTACTGGATTGCCAACCTCCCAGCCCATATGAATGTAAATAGACTTGAAATTATGACTGTAAATCAATCTTTTGGACCATTTCAAGTTTACCGAGATTAGTAAAACACTCCCAGCTCAATCGAGGTACATTTAATGATTATCGCGAGGTGTTCCTTTAACCGCAATTCTTTTGTATTTTACCGCTGGTTTGAGGACCATTCCCTCCGATAATTCTCCTACCATCTCCCTTTGAATCTCCTGCCACGGACTTTGACTTTTCGGAATTTTAAAACCACCATTCTTGGTTAATTTTCTTTTTCTCTGATCTATCTCTTTTTTTGATACCAAAATGTTTGCTGTCCTTTTATTTAAATCTATACGAACCTTATCCCCTGTTTGAAGAATAGCAAGCCCGCCACCCGTTGCCGCCTCAGGTGAGGCGTTTAGTATTGAAGGTGAACCAGATGTACCTGACTGCCGGCCGTCACCGATACAGGGCAATTCTGTAGTTCCCTCTTTTATGAGTTTGGTGGGAGGTTGCATATTTACCACCTCAGCCGCACCTGGGTAACCAATCGGACCAACACCTCTTATAAACAACATACAATCAGAATTTATCTTCAGTTTAGGAGAATCAATCCTCCTGTGGTAATCCTCCGGACCATCAAATACAATTGCCCTCCCCTCCCATGCATTTGGATCTTGTGGGTTAGATAAATATTTCTCTCTGAATGACTCCGATATAACACTAGTTTTCATGATGGCACTATCAAAAAGATTTCCTTTGAGGTTGAGAAATCCAGCTTTTTCCATCATCGGTTTTTTATATGTCCATATAACATTTCTATCTAAAACTTTGGCTCTTTTGCAATTCTCATACAATGTCTTACCGTTTACAGTTAGGGCGTTCTTATTTATTTTTCCCATTCGAATGAGCTCTCCAACTACAGCTGGTAGACCTCCCGCGCGATGATACTCTTCTCCAAGATATTCTCCGGCTGGTTGCATATTAACTAGCAGTGGAATTTCATAACCTATTTTTTCCCAATCTTGATTGTTCAACTTTACTCCGACATGTCGTGCGATTGCGTTTAAATGTATAGGGGCATTTGTCGATCCACCAATTGCCGAGTTTACGATTATTGCATTTTCAAAAGCTTCTCGAGTCAAGATAGTTGACGGTCTCATCTCTTTCAGGACCATTTCTACTATTCGCTTACCAGTCTTATAAGCCATTGCTCCTCGCTCCTTGTGAGGGGCCGGAATTGCGGCACACCCCGGAAGCGACATTCCGAGAGCTTCAGCAAGGGAATTCATCGTACTGGCGGTCCCCATCGTATTGCAATGCCCGGCCGAGGGGGCGGATGATGCGATCAATTCAATATATCCCTTATAATTGATTTCACCAGATGCAAGCATTTGTCTAGCTTTCCAGGCTATCGTCCCCGAACCGGTTCGTTGACCACGGAACCAGCCATTAAGCATTGGTCCACCCGATAAAACAATCGACGGTATATCTACTGTAGCTGCTGCCATCAATTGAGCAGGGGTTGTTTTATCACAACCCGTAGTCAAAACCACTCCGTCAATAAAATAACCGTATAAAAGCTCTACCAAACCTAAATAGCTTAGATTCCGATCAAGCGCTGCACCAGGACGTTTCCCGGTTTCTTGGATTGGATGCACCGGAAATTCAAATGGTATTCCACCAGCCTCACGTATCCCTTCTCGCACTCTATCTGCCAAGGCCAAATGGTGCCTATTGCATGGAGAAAGGTCTGAACCAGACTGTGCGATTCCTATAATTGGTTTCCCCGACTGTAACTCATCTAATTCAAGGCCCCAATTCATATATCTCTCCAAATAAAGTGCTGTCATTCCCGGATTTTTTGGGTTATTAAACCACTGCTGCGACCGCAATTTTTTTGATTTTTTCGTTACCATAGTTCCTCCCATATTAATAAATCTCTTTTCTCAATATAATATTAACAGCACTTGTTACCGCAGGTAAGTTAAAACTTCCTGACTTAATTCACCATTAGCCAAGCCTTCACTAATTCTAGTTTCGCACTTTTATTTTTTTTATAAAAAAAAAGCTGAATCATCGCAATTCAGCTTTGTAAACACCGGAAGTTGTTACCTCTAATTTTACTTTCTAACTTTTTTAAAATCTAAGGCTAATACCGCAATAACACATAGGAAAAATTCCCAATATTTTACGAACTCGAGCTATCTTCCAATTGGGATGATATCACCCCATGCTCCAAACCAACTCTAATAATTTGGGCAGCATTACTGACGTCTAATTTATTTTTTATGGCAGATTGATAATTAGCAACCGTTTTATATGACAAATGCAATAACTCTGATATTTCACTCACGGAGTGACCTTCTACTAGAAGTCTGAAAATCTCAAATTCGCGAGCTGACAAAAGATCTAATTTAGTCTTATTTTTTGGACGCATTTGTAACGCCAACTCTTGTGCCATCTCCTGACTGATAAATAGCTTTCCGCTTGCAACAATCCGTACGGCATCAACTAAAACTTCTGGCGCGCTAGATTTTGTTACATAACCTCTTGCCCCTGCGTGCATAGCTCTCGAGACAAAAACTACATCTTCGTGCATGCTAAACATTAAAATTTTTTGATCTGGCACTCGGCGAATAATTTTTCTTAGGGTTTCCAAACCACTCATCCCTGGCAAATTTATGTCCATTATATAAACATCAACCCGTATTCGAGAAGATCTAAAATAGGCCTCTTCTCCTGTATCAGCCTCCTCTACTACATTAATGTCTGTTGTCCTCTCAAGAAGCCTGCGATACCCCTCTCTCACTACCGAGTGATCATCGACTATACAAACTGAAATAGGATTACCTTTCATACCATTCCTGTTAATTATCTAAGCGGGACAACCGCTTTAATCGTAGTTCCCTTATTCGATTTTCCAGATTCAACTTGGAAAGAGCCCTGCAATGCCTCCACTCTTTCCCGGATCCCTACTAGACCCAGTCCGCCCTTCGTTGTCTTATTTTTTATTCCAACACCATCATCCTTTATTAACACTTCAATAAATTCAAACGAATCGTCGTTAGATATTCTATGAAGTGCGATTTCAATATTTTTTGCGTTAGCATGCTTTGTAACATTCGTAAGTCCTTCTTGCACAAGCCTAAAAATTGTGATGTTTACATTTTCCGCCAGTTCCTCAAAGTCTCCATCCGAGACGAATCTACATTTTGTAGCGGAATGTCTTTTTTGCCAAGAGTCAATTAAATATTTAATAGCAGGTGACAATCCCAGTTCATCTAACGCAACAGGTCTTAGCCTATGGGTAAGGTTCCTTACCAATTGATATATATCGGTCGATACCTTAACAATAGATTCGGCACTTCCCCTAACAAGGGTGTCAGTTTCTGACTCTTCCCTAATGTTTACTGCATCTATTTTTATGGCATTTAGACCTTGACCTAATTCGTCGTGTAACTCACGAGCTAAAAGTCTTCTCTCCTCCTCCTGTAAGTGAATATATTTGTTTGCTAATCGTTTGTTTTCTTTTACCACATCTTGCAGATTTCTTTGAGCAACTAGGCGTAGTTCCATCTCTGATAAGGTCTGCCGCATTCTTTTCCAAGAGAACCAAGCCATCCCAAAAAAAAGTGAGAACAATGCCATTGGTAATTCATCTAGCTGATATGCCTCAAAAGGCCTAGTCAGGATAAGCAATTTTTCACTTAATTCCATAAAACCTGACAAACCAAAAATTACGGCACTAATAAACAAAACTATCAAAATATCGGTGCTCGCTCCTAATTTCAGAAAATGCCCCGCTTTCACAACTTCCTCCTCTTAAATAGCCACAATAATATACAAAAGCAAACCGTCCCTGCTATACAAGACTTTTTCACAAACAGAATTCCTGTTATCTTAAATGCTAAAGGATAATACAAGAAACTGTAGATTAACGAACAAATGAACTTTAATGAAACAGATAGCCAAAAATCTGTATCGAATGCGATCTCCAAATTGATGGAATCATTTGACGATAGCTATTGGCTTAAATGTGATTTAGAATCAACTTTTCCGCAAGAGTTTTATTCGAAAATTGCCTCAGGAGGTTGGCTTGGGGTCTGCATGCCGAAAGAATATGGAGGAGCTGGCTTAGGAATAGCCGAAGCATCGGTAATGATGCGACAAATAGCGGAATCGGGCGGTGGTATGGCGGCGGCTTCAGCAATTCATATTAATATTTTTGGCCCACATCCGATAGTGGTGTTTGGAAACTCTGAACAAAAAAATAGTTGGCTGCCACCCTTGATTGCGGGAGTAGAGAAATGCTGTTTTGGCATAACTGAGCCTTCCGCCGGACTTGATACAGGCAACATTAAAACATTTGCAAAAAAGCGTGGCGATAAATATCTTATCAACGGTCAGAAAATCTGGACGTCTACCGCGCAAGTCGCGGATAAAATTATGTTGTTAGCTAGAACGCTACCAAACGAAAAATGTCGCAAGCGAACGGATGGTCTCTCGCTTTTTTACACGGCGCTTAATCAAAAATACATCAAAGTTCAAGAGATCCGAAAAATGGGACGCGCGGCTGTGGATAGCAACGAAATTTTTATTGAAAATCTTGAAATATCCGAAAAAGATCGAATTGGTGATGAGCATAATGGGTTTCAATATCTAATCGACAGTTTAAATCCGGAACGAATTCTTATAGCGGCTGAGGCTATCGGCTTAGGTAAAGATGCATTAAAAAGAGCCGTAAGATACGCCAAAGAGAGAATCGTTTTTGACCGTGCTATAGGACAAAATCAAAGCATTCAGCATCCATTAGCAAGAAATTGGATCGAGTTAGAAGCAGCGGAGTTAATGGTTGCGAAAGCTGCTTACCAGTATGACAATGGAATGCCAAGCGGAGCTATGGCAAATGCCGCCAAATATTTTGCTGCTGAGGCTGGTTTCCGTGCAGCAACGGATGCAGTAAGCACTCTAGGAGGAATGGGTTACGCTAAAGAGTTTCACGTGGAAAGATTATTGAGAGAATCTCTCATTCCAAAACTAGCACCAGTAAGCGCACAAATGATTTTGAATTATATCTCAGAAAAAGTACTTGGTTTACCAAAATCTTATTAAACTTGTTTGGATAACATCATTGGAGTGACTCATGCAAAATACTGTATCGGCTTTATTGTTTGACGTTTTTGGAACAGTTGTAGATTGGCGATCCAGTATAAATCGCGAGATTGAATTATTGGGAGGTAAAAATGGCTTCACTATCGACTGGAACCAATTCTCAAATGACTGGAGGGCCGGCTACAAGCCGGCTATGGATCGTGTCAGACGAGGTGAACTTCCTTGGATGAATATTGACGGACTACACAGATTAATTCTTGATCAACTCCTGGTAAAATATAAGCTAACCCATATTTCAGAAGGTGATAAAAAACATTTGAATAAGGCTTGGCACAGACTTGCCCCGTGGGATGATTCAGTGGAGGGTTTAACAAAACTTAAACAAAAATATATTATCGGAACATTGTCGAATGGTAATATATCTCTGCTCGTTAATATGGCCAAAAGTGCGAAGCTTCCGTGGGATTGCATTTTATCTGCCGAATTATTTGGATGTTATAAACCAGATCGCAGGACTTACGAAGGGGGAGCGGAATTGCTCGGTCTGCCAAAAGATCGAGTTATGCTGGTTGCTGCGCATAAAGATGATTTAGACAGTGCAATGAAATACGGGTTAAAAACAGCCTTTATACCGCGTCCACACGAGTACAGCGAAAAAACCGACATCACCTTCGAAAAAAAATACGATTTCAATGCTAATAGTTTTTTAGATCTCTTTGATCAATTGACAAATTCGTGAAAAATCTTCACGAACATGCTGTCTGGGATTGGCCTTTAAGATTATTCCATTGGGTACTAACTATTCTAGTACTCAATCAATTTGCCACAGCAAAGATTTCAGGAAATGCGATGGATTTTCATATCATGGGCGGTTATCTCATTTTCACAATTCTTCTATTCCGGATCGGGTGGGGTTTTGCGGGTAGTCAAAATTCTCTTTTTACCAACTTTATTCAACCCCTCACTGAAGTAAAACGATATCTTTATGAAACAATCGTTTCCAAACAAAGAAAAATTTATTACGGACACAATCCCGTCGGTGGATGGGCATCCATTACAATGCTTTTTGCTTTATCACTTCAAACGATCACTGGCCTACTATCGGACGATCAGATAATGTTTTCCGGCCCTCTTGCACATCGATTCTCAGAAAATATAGTTTCAGCGGCCACTACATTTCACAGCGCTAATGCATGGTTGATCATTGTGATGATTTTTTTTCATATATTTGCAATATTCTCGTATCTAATTCTACACAAAAACAATCTGATTAACCGGATGATAAATGGAGGACATATGCCATTTAGAGCCAATTTGAAACATACGAAAAATTTGTCTGTTCGAGCAGTAGTAGTCTTTATTGTCAGCCTTATAATATTGCTGATGATGCTCTACCTCGCCTAATTTATTTAGTCTTATATTTATCGTGGCAGGATTTACAAGAACGCCCTACTTTTCCTATCTGTTTTTTAGCTTTTCGCAAATCGCCAATATTTGCAATTTCCTCCAGAACACTTACCTCTTGCTGCATTTGAAGCATTTTCTCTTCAAAATCTTTCATATCAAGCCAAATTTCAGGCTTGGCCTTGGTGTTCCCTTTTTCTGACCCGACAGGAAAACCTTCTAAAGGTAAGTTACTGACGAATCTCAAAATAGCTGCGCTCCGCATGAAAACATCTCGATCGTAGCCCTTTTTTCCCTTCGCCATAGCTGCCATTATTCCAAAATGCCAGCCCATAATTTGATAAACACTTTTTCTGTATTTTATCGGATCGGGTTTAGAAAAAGCAAAACTAGAGCTCAAGATTGAAACCAACAAAAACAAAACCTGAAACTTCCTCATATCTCCTCCCAAAATCTATGAAAAAATTTAAAAAAACAAATTCAAAACCGGAAAAATGCCGATCTATATAAATATTAATAGGACAAACGCAAGCCTTCTTTTATGAAACGCATAGGCCTAAACTTGCTGGCAGGTGGTTTTTAAGAAATCAGCAGCTCATAAAAAAATTACTGGAAAACCCTCTTTTTATTATGATCGAACAACCTAGATATTATCCTTCCCGAATTCCTCTTCAATTTTGCGCAAGGTCATTCCAGAGGCTACTAAATTCGGATTTATTTGTAGAGCTTGACGAAACCAGTTGGCTGCCTTTTTAAAATCCTGTCGCTCAAGCCATATCACCCCACAACTCTCCATAACCCCAAAGTGGTACGGATTAAATTCAAGCGCTTGAGCATAATTACGTAAAGCTGTCTCATAATCACCTAGGTGAACGTAAGCATCACCAAGACGATTCCAAGCCTCGGCAAATTGGGGTTTAGCTATTATTACTTTATTCAATGTTTTGACGGCTTCTTCGAGATTATCATGTCGTATTTGTTGCATACCCACCTGAAAAAGTGGATTGACAACAGGGTCATCCATCCTCAGCCAAAGACCCCACACGGCTTGTTCGGCCATGCCTCTAACAAACTGATCGTCATCCCATAACAATTTGAGCATGAGTGGAACATCTTGGAGTCGACCTACTTCAGCCAATCTACCGAGACCTTTTCTCCGCTCTTGGGCATAAGGGCTTTTTAGCGCTGCGATAGCGTCATCTCGCGACAATAAATCCCACTTACCGGCAAAACTATTGCTGAGTACGAACGTAAGAGCAATGAAAAGCGAAATAATTTTAGGCATAAGTTATTGATTACCTCTCTTTTAGTATTAATAAAAAACCCATGATAAACTATTTCGGTCGGACAGAGTAGACTACTAACTCCTACAAATTAAACGAGTCCGCACCCTAACTATCTACAAAAGTGGAGCTGATATGAAAGAAATTAGTAAAAACCAACCCATCAATAATCGTAAAATATTACTAATTTTACTCGCCACATTTGGTTTTGGTATGAACGTCAGCGCGGATAATTATCCACTAGGAAAGATGACCTGCAATGATATTGGAGATTTTGCCGCTAAAGCCCTGATGTGGAGAAAAAGAGGATTTACCCCGGCAGAGGCTTTGCAGAAATTAGATGAACTCAACTTAAGCGAATCAGTCGATAAGAAAAATATGCTAGATGTGCTTAAATTAGTGTATGGAGGATACGGTAACAGCTGGACCCAAGAGAGTGCTAGGAAAGCAATTACCCAAGATTGTCAACGCGGTCGATGACGAGTGAATTATGAACGATAATTTAGTTCCACCAGCCGCAATTGGTATGCAAATTACGGATGTTGATACGCCGGCTCTATTACTAAACCTCGATGTGTTCGAAAACAATAGAATAAAACTCAAAAAACAATTAACAGAAACGAAAACCAACTTTAGGCCTCACTCCAAATCCCACAAATGTCCGAGCATTGCAAAGTTACAGTTGGAAGATGGGGCCATAGGAATTTGCTGTCAAAAAGTGTCAGAGGCAGAAATTATGTCAAAGGCAGGAATCAAAAACATCCTAATATCAAACCAAATTGTCGGCCCAACCAAAATACAACGCCTAGTTAAACTTAGCAAATCTGCATCCATTTTAGTGTGTGTCGATAATAAAGAAAATATTAATCAAATAAACAACTATGCCAAAATGTTCGACACACGAATTGGGGTATTAGTAGAATTAGATGTAGGTACCAATCGGTGTGGGGTGGTCGGTGAATTCGAAGTTTTAAAACTCGTTAAGCTCATAAGTTCTCACAGTAATCTTGACTTTATTGGCATTCAGGCCTATCAAGGAAAAGCTCAGCACGTTAGAGAATATAATGCGCGAAAGTCACTGGTCGAAAATGCTTCGCAAGCAGTGAAGAGAGCTCTAGACTTGTTAAGGGAAAATGATTTCTCCTGTAAAGTGGTTTCGGGAGGAGGTACTGGAACGTTTAATTTCGAGGTTGAAAGTGAGGTATTTAACGAGGTGCAACCGGGTTCTTATGTTTTCATGGATGGAGACTATGGACGTAATTTGGATGCGGCTGGCGAGACAATAGATTTATTTGGTCAAAGCCTATTTTTATTAACAACAGTAATGAGCTTACCTTCCGACAGCAGGGCGGTAGTAGATGTGGGTCTTAAATCAGTAGCTGTTGATTCGGGATTGCCCGATGTCTGCTTAAAAGGAGTCAGATACGTCAGCGCCTCTGATGAGCACGGGGTACTTGAAATTCCTAGGTTAATTGACCTAAAACTAGGGGATAAAATCAAACTAATACCAGGACATTGTGATCCCACTGTCAATTTACATGACTGGATTGTCGGATACCGAGATGATAAAGTTGAATTAGTTTGGGATATAGCCGCCCGAGGAGCTTTTTTTTAAAAAATCACGTTTATTGTTTATGTCAGAATCAAAACCATTTCAGTTAGATACGTTAAGCCTGCACGCTGGCCAAAAACCCGATGATGAGTTCGGCTCGCGTTCACAGCCAATTTATTTCACCACGTCATATGTATTCAAAGATACAGACCAAGCCGCATCGCTATTTAACATGGAACGCGGAGGACATGTTTACAGTAGAATTTCAAACCCAACAAACTCGGTACTAGAAGAGAGAATAGCTGCATTAGAAAATGGTGTAGGGGCTATAGCTACGGCGAGTGGTCAAGCAGCTCTTCATCTAGCAATCGCTACACTAATGGGCGCTGGATCTCATATAGTTTCCTCCAGATCCTTATACGGAGGCTCTCATAACCTTCTTAGCTACACAATGAAAAGATTCGGAATTGAAACCACTTTTGTTGATACTCGAGATCCCTCGGCATTTGAAAAAGCGATTAAAAAGAACACCCGTCTTTTTTTCGGAGAAACATTGGGAAACCCAGGACTCGACATACTAGACATACCAGAAATATCAAAAATAGCGCACGACAACGGCATTCCAGTCTTGGTTGACTCAACATTTTCCACGCCTTACCTGATTAAACCGTTCGAACATGGAGCCGATCTTATTTTTCACTCAGCAACAAAGTTTTTAGGAGGCCACGGTGTAGCTATAGGAGGGCTATTGGTTGACAGCGGAAAATTCGATTGGGAAAAGTCGGGCAAATTTCCTACCCTTTGCGAGCCGTATGAAGGCTTCCATGATATGGTTTTTACAGAGGAATCAACTACTGCTGCGTTTCTCCTAAGAGCAAGACGAGAAGGTTTAAGAGACTTTGGAGCGTGCATGAGTCCTATGAATGCTTTCCAAATACTCCAGGGTATCGAAACTTTGAGTCTTAGAATGACAAAACATATTCAGAATACCCGGGAGATCATAAGTTTTCTTCAAGATCATCCCGCAGTAAAGTCTGTGGTCTATCCAGAACTGGCATCGCACCCTGATCACAGTCTCGCAAAAACTATGATGCCCAAAGGTTGCGGGGCGGTTTTTACTTTTGAACTTAAAGGGGGCAAAGTCGACGGGAAGCAACTGATCGATAAATTAGAAATTTTTTCACACTTAGCTAATGTTGGTGACGCAAAATCACTTGTCATCCACCCAGCATCGACTACTCATTTTAGGATGGATACCGATAGTCTAAAAGCAGCAGGAATAACCGATGGGACTGTGAGGTTATCTATTGGTCTTGAAAACGCAACTGACCTGATAACTGATTTAAAGAAAGGTTTAAGGGGCTGCGCAACATCCTAAGGAAATCACAGGAGCGTTAAGATTTGTTTTTAAATATTGGAAAAGAAACTATTTATGCGTATACAGGGGGCAAAAAAGTAGACAGCAAAAAGCCTGCTATTGTCTTCATTCATGGGGCTGCAAACGACCATAGTGTTTGGGCTCTCCAAAGCAGATATTTTGCTTTTCATGGTTGGAATGCCATAGCTATCGACCTACCAGGACATGGTAAATCTGACGGACCACACCTAACTTCGATTAACAAATTATCAAGTTGGATTAACGACATCATAACCACCGTCAATTTAAGCGAAGTAGTATTAGTTGGCCACAGCATGGGATCGCTGATCGCACTAGATTTTGCTGGAAATTTTCAAAGAAAAACAGCAGGTCTTGTTCTAATTGGGACCGCGTCACCCATGCCTGTTTCTGACAGTTTGCTGAAAACCTCATCGGAGAAACCGCAAGAAGCATACAACATGGTTAACAATTTTTCTTTTAGTGCTAGAGGTCATCTTGGACCCAATGCAGCGCCTGGAAGCTGGATGGCTGGTAATGGTATGCGTTTGATGGAAAAGGCCAATGATCTAACGCTGTATAAAGATTTTTTAAGCTGTGATCGCTATCAAGAGGGACTAAATTGTGCAAAAAAGGTTTTGTGTCCTAGTTTGATAATTAGTGGATCAAAAGATAAGATGACTCCCGCAAAATTTTCTAAAGAAATTGCAATAGTCTTGGCAAATACCGGCAAATTCCGGAATGTCAATTTAGAGACAGGACACGCGATAATGGCTGAAAAACCTGATTTAGTTTTGGACATTCTCATCGAGTTTACGGACAAAATTAAGGAGGAAAAAGGCACAGCAAGTAACAAGGAAAAAAATCTTTGACTTTCTAATTTAACAGAGCAATTGAAAACGATGCTTTTTGCATTCAGATTATAAGAAATTTTCGGTCTTAATTTAATGTTATTCCAAATCTGCCAGCATTTT
>PAHB01000012.1 GCA_002704665.1 Pseudomonadota bacterium | reverse complement strand
TCTTAAACAAAAGTCAGAAGACATTGTGTATGAGAACGGCGACGACCAAGCAATAGCTAAAGCTCTTGATGATTGTACCAAGAAGATTGGTATTACATGGGTTGTGGATACTTCCAAGATAAAACAAATTGGAAGATAGACTTGACAACAATCATACTCCCATATAGTATGGGAGTATGAATAAATTAATAAAAACAACAAATCCATACTCGGGTGAATCTGCGATGCTAACACCAGAAGAGCATAAGTTATATCACAGAATAAAAAACCTAGAGTTGGCTGAGTTATATGACGAGATGCAGAAGGCATTAAGCAAGTTTAGTAGGTTAAATCCTAAAGCTTATATGACTTTGTTAGACTAACAACTATAGGTTGTGCGCCCCTTCGGGGCGCACGTACCAGGCAACCCGCACCACGAATCAATTACCCCGCACCACGGCACACAAGTAGGACCCAAACCTGTCCTGCCGCTTGTTGCTCACGGGCCCACCCACCCACCTTTTTTTAAAAAGGGGTCCCACTGCTTTTTGTAAAGTGGCTTGATTCAGAGTGTTTTAGCTGTTAAAAACGTTTTGATGCTTAAGGAAGTGGAAAGAAATTTTTTAAAAAAATTTTTCAAATGCTAAATAAGCAGTCTTAGATAACACATGATTGATCTATCAAAAGTTAATATAAATAAATTACCAGCAGACATTAGAAAAAAATTTAAAAGTTTACAGCTACTGCATGCAGAGAAAAAAATACAGAACAAGGCCAAGAATGACTTTTTATCCTTTGTCAAATGTGTGTGGCCTGATTTTGTAGAAGGATCTCATCATAGACATATTGCAGAAAAATTTAATAAAC
This sequence comes from Pseudomonadota bacterium, assembly GCA_002704665.1. Classification (GTDB taxonomy): domain Bacteria; phylum Pseudomonadota; class Gammaproteobacteria; order Burkholderiales; family Eutrophovitaceae. Next base: position 8,346 of record PAHB01000012.1, on the reverse strand, counting down.
TATCAACTGGTGAAATAAAACGTTTAATTATTAATATGCCACCAAGACACACTAAATCAGAGTTTGCATCTTATCTTTTGCCTGCATGGATGGTGGGCCGTAGACCAAAACTCAAGATCATTCAAGCCACGCACACAGGAGAACTAGCCATAAGGTTTGGACGTAAAGCAAAAAACTTAATTGATTCTCCAGAGTACAAGAAAATTTTTGAAACTAGTTTACAAGAAGACTCTAAAGCAGCTGGTCGTTGGGAGACAGCTCAAGGTGGTGAGTATTTTGCAGCTGGTGTTGGTGGAGCAATCACGGGCCGTGGTGCGGACTTATTGATTATAGATGACCCACACTCGGAACAGGACGCAATGTCAGATCAAGCATTAGAAAACGCTTACGAGTGGTATACATCAGGTCCACGTCAACGTTTGCAGCCAGGAGCTTCAATCGTGCTTGTAATGACAAGATGGTCTACCAAAGATTTAACAGCTCAATTATTAAAAGCTCAAAAAGAAGTAAAAGGAGATCAATGGGAAGTGGTTGAATTTCCGGCGCTCATGGACCACGGACCAGTGTGGCCAGAGTATTGGGATCAAGAGGAACTAGAAAAAGTTAAAGCGACATTACCTGTTAAGAAATGGAATGCACAATGGATGCAACAACCAACTTCTGATGAAGGAGCTATTATTAAAAGAGAATGGTGGAGGATTTATGACAAAGAATATATACCGCCATTACAACATGTCATACAATCTTACGATACAGCATTCTTGAAAAAAGAAACTGCTGACTTTAGTGCCATTACCACGTGGGGTATATTTTATCCAGATGAGGATAGTGGGGCTAATTTATTACTACTAGATTCTGTAAAAGGTAGGTATGAGTTTCCTGAGTTAAGACGTAGAGCTCTACAACAATACAAATACTGGCAACCAGAGACGGTAATAGTAGAAGCAAAAGCTTCTGGATTACCTTTAATGTATGAACTTAGACAGATGGATATCCCAGTTGTTTCCTTTACACCGAGCAAAGGACATGATAAGCATTCAAGGATAAACGCAGTGGCTCCGTTATTTGAGTCTGGAATGATATGGGCGCCAGATCAGAAATTCGCGGAAGAGGTTATAGAAGAATGTGCAGCCTTTCCTCACGGAGATCACGATGACTTGGTTGATACAATGACCCAAGCAGTAATGCGCTTCAGGCAGGGCGGATTAATCAAACATCCTGAAGATTATATCGAAGATAAAAAAGACCCTAGACCGAGAAGGTATTATTAATGAGTTTATTTAAACTTATAAGAGCATTTCAAAAAGCAAAAGGCAGATCGCCAACTCCTGGTGAATTGTCACAATTAAAAAAACAAGCCGACGCAACACCTCAACCTAGTAACGTTTTACCTTTTCAATTTAAAAAAGGTTTTGGTGATGAAATTAATGAGATGATTGAAAGAGGAGATATAACAATCGGCACAGCACCAAAGACTACTAAAAAGAAACCAATGGTAGATCCTAAGTTTGAAAAAGCAGTTAAAGCTCAAGACGAAAGATCAGAGTCGTTTGCTAAATTCAAAGAAAGAATGGATGATAAAAATAAAGAAGGTGCTTTTCAAATTGCTTTTAACAGATACAAAGATGTTGATAAAATGGCTATGCCAATCGGTAAAGTTTTATCTATTTACAAAAACCTTGCTAAATATCCTAAAGGACGAAATGTTATTACTCAAGACATTGATGACATTCAAAAAGGACTTATGTTTTCTACAATGGGAAATAGAAGCAGAGAAGGATTAGTTAAGGACTTACAAGATATTCTTTATCCTAAAAAACAATCTAACCCTTTTGAAGAGGTAGAAGTTAGTGATCAATTAGAATTTAATTTTGATGATTTAGATCCTAAAGGTATGGCAGGCGGCGGATTAGCTTACATGTTAGGTGAAGGTGGACCACTTAGAAAAGGATTTTATGTAGGAGGTTCTCCAGCAGACAGTCAAAACAACCCTAGTCCCTCTAGTAGTTCTAATGATGGAAATGAAAATTTTAATGTACCAGATGCAGTTAGTGGTGCTGGACCTATTTCAATAGAAAGTGTAGACGACAACATTGATCAATTTGATGATAATAGAGGATTTCAACCAATGAGACAGAACCCTTTATTAAGTGGTTTGGATATTTTTGCAAGAGCGAATATTCCTGGCTACAATAGACTTAGAACTGCACAATCAATTGGAATACTTGCTGATACTGTTAGAAATTATCTGACAAGTGGACGTACTCCTTCAACTCCTCCAACAATTTCTTATGGAGATAATGAAGTAGGAATTGTTAAACCTGTAAAACCAGTTATGCCTTTTATTCCTAAAAAGACAACTGAAATAGAAACACCAACAGGTGGTATAGAATTTTTACAAAGATTTGTTTTACCAGAAAGATTTAGATTAGCAGAAGGCGGAAGAATAGGTTTTGCAGCTGGTGGCATTGATAAAGCTAGAAGAGCATTTTTAAAATTAATGGGTGGTGTTGGTGCTGGTATAGGTGGACTTAAAATGGGATTGTTTGGTGGTAAGAAAACATCTACCGCTATAAAAGTAGCTGAGACTGTTAAAAAATCTGATGCTAAAGGAATGCCAGAATGGTTTCCTAAACTTGTTGAAAGAGTAATGAAAGAAGGAGAAGATGTAACTGAGACTTATTCAACTGTTGAAAGAACAATAGTTAAAAAAGCAAAACTACCTGAAAGTAAAACAGATGTTATTGTAGAAGTAGATTTAACCACTGGAGACACTTTAGTTGATGTTGGAATGGGTAAACACGGATGGGTTGACGGACATAACGGACAACCAGCAAGAATAGAATTAAGAAAAGGTGAAGTTATAGAGGAAGGACCAGCAAGAGGTAAAAAAGAAACAGACGAGTTTGGTGTAGAAGAAGCAGAATATACCGGAGACGGAGAAAGTGTAAATTATGAAGATTCAAGTTTTAGTAATTATGGAGAGCACGGATCTGATTTTTCTGAAGTTGAAAAATATGCAACAGGCAAGAACACAGATGAGTTTAATATAAAAGGCACGAAAAAAAGAGAATCACAGCAATTTGCTGAAGGCAGAGCAGAAATGGAAGCTGAACAAGCATTTGAAGAAATGGATGAATTTGCATCTGGTGGTCTAGCAAAATTATTAGGAGAATAATGAATCCCGATAAATTAAAAAACATTGTAAAATTTTACCAAGAGCCGGGGTTCGTGTACCCTGAATCACGGAACATGCAACTAGCAAAAAGATTTCTTCACTTTGGTTCTCAAGAATTTTATGATGAAGTAGGGTCAGGTATAACTGGTGATGAACCTAACGTTGTAGACATTTTAAGAGAAGAAGGTATTTCTGTTCCTAATGTTACAAAACCAGGATACAAAGATGGAAGCCGTGTTCTATCTCCTACTGTTCAAGCGAGAAAAGAATTTAAAGGCAAAAAATTTATTAGTGTTGCTGACCCAACATATTCGGATGGTAGAAGAAGGGTTATGACTCCAGAGTATAAAACATATGTAGAAGAGCTTAGAGCTAAAGCTAGCCCTACAGAACAAAAAGTAATTAGATATTATAATGCAGCAAAAGAAAAATTAGGAAGACCTCCTAGTATTGAAGAAGTTAGAAATGCATTTCCGGGAGAAAGTAAACCTGCTCTTCCTGTGGTTAAAAAATATGTAGAAAAAAATGTTTTAGAATTAACTAAACTTAGAGGCAACGTAAAAGCAGCCATACTACAAGCTCACACAGACCTAACAAAAGAATTAGGAAAACCCCCAACAGTGTTGGCTATTGATAACAAAATACAGACCGATGAAAAAACTAAAAATTTATCAAAAATGAAAAATGCTGATCTTCGTAAATCACAAATATCCGAATATTTAAAAGAATCAGGTAGAGTAGTTGCACCGTCGCCTTATAAAACAAATCCAATATTAAAAGCACAGGCACAAGCAAAAGCTGCTGCAACTGTAAGAGCAAACCCTTTTCCAAGAAAGGGTCAGCCAAGAAAAACACCAGAAGATATTTTACAGCGTGAAAGATACAAAAGAATGGAAGATAAAAAAAGAGATCCAAGAAGGACTAAAAGAGCAATATCAAAAAAACTAACAGACACATCTCTTGATGTTCACCACCCTTTTCCTAAAAGAGAAAAAGAAACTTTAAGAAGATTAATGTTGTTAGATCGAGATGTTAATAGAAAAGGTGTTGTTAGACAAATAGAGGAGAGAAGGAATGAATTAATTAAAGAACAAAATATTTTATTGAGAAGACCTGTAAAAAATCAAAGAAGACTACAGCAAATAAATGCTTTTATGAGAAGAGAACAGGAAAAATTAAGAAGAGCAGGTTATGGGGGTTATCTTGGTTTTCCAATTTCAGAACCAGGAAAAAGAAAACCTAAATATGTAGGTTTTGATAAATCTAAATCTCTTGCAGGTTTAAGAGAAGGAGAAAAATTATTAGATAAAGATTTTGCAAAAGTTACTAAAGGACAAAAATCTAAAGTAGTAGAACTATCTTTAGCAAAACAAATGAAAGCTCAAGGTTTTAAATGTAAAGTAACTAGAGCCAATGGTGGAGTAGCAAGTTGTAATAACCCAAGAGCTTATCTTGATGATATTGCTAAGCAAAGAGAAATAGCTAAAACCGGTTCAGGAAAGCAAGCGATAAAAGCTGCAACAAAATTACGAGGACTTAAAACTTTTATGACTACTCAATTGGGTCCCGCAGCGATTGCAGGTGAGATAGCGTTTGCAGTTCCTTTTGCATTAGCAGATTATGGTTCTGGAGAATCAACATCAAGAATAATAAACTATGCTACTTTTGGTTTTACTGGACAAAGTGAAAGAGATGAAGTGGTAAAATATGGAGGAGAAAAAGCTGGACTAGCGTTTGATGCTGACCAAAGAGCGAAACAATTACAAGAAATAGAAGATCAAGAGAATCTGTTTATGGGACCTGAGGATAGTATGTTGTATCCTGATCAATTAAAAGGAGCCACACAAAGGTTTGAAAAAAGTATACAACCTTTTGTAAAAACAGATCCTTATTTACCACCTGGTATTGGTGAAAGATATTTTGATACTGAGATGGCTAATGAAGCTTATAATAAATTATTTAAAGCCCAAGATGATATAACGAGAGACAAAGAAATGAGACAAAAAAAGAGAAAAGCTGAACCTGAAGACTATTATGGGTTCGCTGCAGCCAGAGGCGGCATAGCCGATGTTCGTAGACCAAGTGCTATTGCACCAGAATCAGGACCCACGCCACAAGGAGAGGGCTTGTCTTATCTCTTCAATCGTGTTACAGACTTATAGGAGTTTAAATGGCAGAAATAGACAAAGAGCTCCCGAACACAAAACGATCTGAAGTTAAAGTTCCAGGCGCGGAAGAAATTCAGACGGCAGTGACGGAAGAGCAAATTAGCGAAAGATCACCTGTAGAAGTAACACCAGAAGAAGATGGTGGTGCAACTATTAATTTTGAACCTGGCGCAATAAACGTACCAGGCACAGAAAATCATTTTGATAACTTAGCAGATTTATTACCCGATGAAATAACATCTCCAATTGGTTCACGACTTAAGGAAAATTATGTGGATTATAAAAATTCTAGAAAAGAATGGGAGAGAACTTATATTGAAGGGCTTGACTTACTTGGATTTAAATACGAATTAAGAAACGAACCGTTTCAAGGAGCATCAGGTGCAACGCACCCTGTTCTTGCAGAAGCAGTAACTCAGTTTCAAGCAACAGCATACAAAGAATTATTACCAGCAGATGGACCAGTTAGAACTCAAATCCTAGGAATGGTAACTCCTCAAAAAGAACAACAATCTAACAGAGTAAAAAATTACATGAACTATTTAATTATGGATCGTATGAAAGAATACGAACCAGAGTTTGATTCTATGTTATTTCATTTACCATTAGCTGGATCTACATTTAAAAAAGTTTACTATGATGATTTAGTAGGTAGAGCTGTTTCTAAATTTGTTCCTGCAGAAGATGTAGTTGTTCCTTACACAGCTACAAGCTTAGAAGATGCAGAAGCAGTTATTCACAGAGTTAAAATTTCTGAAAACGAATTAAGAAAACAACAAGTGGCTGGTTTTTATTCTGATGTAGATTTAGGACCTCCTGGCTACAACATTTCTCAAGATCAATTAAAAGACAAAGAGAGAGAATTAGAAGGAACAGAAAAAACTGGAAGACAACAACCTATTTACACTTTGCTAGAGTGTCATATAAATTTAGACCTAGAAGGTTTTGAAGATATTGGTCCAGACGGGGAACCGACTGGTATCAAGCTACCCTACATCGTAACTGTTGAAGAAGGTAGCAATCAGGTTCTTTCGATAAGAAGGAACTTTGCGCCCAATGATCCAAAAAAACAAAGAATCGAATATTTTGTCCATTTTAAATTTCTGCCTGGACTAGGATTCTATGGATTTGGACTCATACATATGATTGGCGGATTGAGTAGAACTGCAACAGTCGCTCTCCGCCAATTATTAGATGCCGGTACATTATCTAATTTACCTGCAGGTTTTAAACAAAGAGGCGTAAGAGTAAGAGATGAGGCATCTCCTATCCAACCAGGTGAATTTAAAGATGTAGATGCACCAGGTGGAAGTTTAAAAGATGCTTTCTTACCTCTTCCTTACAAAGAACCATCGCAAACTTTATTGTCGTTAATGGGTATTGTTGTACAAGCTGGTCAAAGATTTGCAGCTATTTCTGAATTACAAGTTGGAGAAGGTAATCAACAAGCTGCTGTTGGAACAACTATGGCTCTTATGGAAAGAGGGTCTAAAGTTATGTCAGCAATTCACAAGAGATTATATTTTTCTATGAAACAAGAATTTAAATTATTAGCTAAAATTGTATCTACTTATCTACCACCAGAATATCCTTATGATGTTGTAGGTGGCGCAAGAGTTATTAAACAAGCTGATTTTGATGAGAGAATAGATATTATACCTGTAGCAGATCCTAATATCTTTTCTATGTCTCAAAGAATTACAATTGCTCAAACTGAATTACAGTTAGCAATGTCTAATCCTCAAATGCATAACATGTATATGGCTTACAGAAAAATGTATGAAGCTATTGGTATAAAAAATATTGATCAAATTTTACCACCACCTCCTCCAAACACACCTAAAGATCCAGCAATTGAAAATATTGATGCTTTATCTGCAAAACCTTTTAATGCATTTCCAGGGCAGGATCACAGAGCACATATTACTGCTCACTTAAATTTTATGGCAACTAACATGGTGAGAAACCAACCACAAGTAATGGCTTCATTACAAAAAAACTGTTTAGAGCATATTAGTTTAATGGCTCAAGAACAAATTCAATTAGAATTTAGAGACGAGATACAACAACTAGCAATGCTTCAACAACAAGCGCCAATTAATCGTGAAGCAGCTGCTCAGTTAGAAGAAGTAACTCAAAAAATTGAAGCTAGAAAAGCAATTTTAATAGCAGAGATGACTGAAGAATTTATGAAGGAAGAAAAGAAAATTACTTCACAATTTGATCATGATCCTTTACTTAAACTTAAATCTAGAGAAGTAGATTTAAGAGCTATGGAGAATGCACGTAAAGCTCAAGAAACAGACGCTAGAATTGATCTGGACAAAGCTAAATTAGTCCAAAACAAAGATTTGACTGAAGATAAACTAGAACTAAACGAAGAGTTAGCAGAGCTTAGAGCTGATACCACTATGGATAAAGCTTTATTATCTGCTGGAGTTAAACTACAGTCAGATAGGATGAAGGCCAAGGACGTAAAAACCTTGAAAGGCCCTAAATCTTAATATACATTAGGAGAACTATGGAAAACTATAAAAAACAAAAATCTGCTACTATCCCAAGTCAGAACGTTAAGTATGACGAGAGAAGTAAAGCTAACGTAACTAGAGCTAGAAACGTTATTCCTACTGGTGATAAAGTCACTGTAAAAGGAACAGGTAAAGCTAGAAAACAATCAGCTACTTGGTACTAATATGGCTTGGTTCAGTTTAGCAAAAATCGCTTTGCAAGCTGGCAGTAAGATATACGCTAACCGCCAGAAGACAAAGATGGCCATGTCTGATGCACAATTAATGCATGCAGAAAAAATGGCTCGTGGTGAAGAAACTTACCAGGGCAAACTTTTAGAGGCTCGTCAAAACGATTATAAGGATGAATTTGTCCTCGTGATAATTTCGGCGCCGATAGTGGTGCTTATGTGGGCAGTGATGTCGGACGATCCGACTGCTATGGAGAAGGTAAAACTTTTCTTTGAGTATTTTCATGAGCTTCCTAAATGGT
>PAHB01000011.1 GCA_002704665.1 Pseudomonadota bacterium | reverse complement strand
TTATATAAAAAAAAGGCTCACCCCTGGTTAATCCTGCATGGCCGTTACACCTGCAAAGCCCGAAGCCCCATGTGTGGTGTATGCAAAATTGAGCACTTGTGTGGATTCCAAAACAAAACTCTGACAAGCGACATCAGTCATGGAATTGATGACTAGTACTTCGTGAACAACTGGCTCGACTGCCCAGAAAAATAATTTGATAGCTCTTTTATATCCTGTTTGGTTAATCCCGCTGCCATGGCACCCATTATGGGATGGTTACGCATTCCATTTTGGTACTGTTTGAGTGCTTCAGCCAAATAATCAGCTGCTTGACCACCAAGTTTTGGAGTATCTGGGGTGATGGATTTGTTGCCATCGATGCCGTGGCAACTAGAACACACTTGAAGCTTGGCTGGCTCATCCGAAACAGGTGTTTGCTCTTTTTCTTGACCAAACGCGCTATAGTTAAAACCCGCTAGCACAATTACTAAATTGACGAGAAAAAAATTAATAAACTTCATTCAACACCCTCTTCATTCGATACAATAGTTTCGTTAATCTCAGAGTAATAAGCCGCTAAATCAGCAATATCTTGATCTGATAGTGAAGCAGCGATAGCCATCATGCCAGGATGGGTTCTGGTACCCGAGCGGTACGCTTTTAGTGCATTCGATAAATACAAGGCACTTTGCCCACCTATCTTAGGAACAGTATAAACTGTTGGATACGCAGTTCTGAAACCTGGAATTCCATGGCATCCTTGACACATGGCATTCTTAATCCCCCCAGCATCTGGATCACCTTCCTGTGCTAATCCAAGCCTGGTGAAAAACAAGAAATTTGTCACTAAAACAATACAAAGAAAATTTCGGATAATCATTTTATTCTTTTTCCTCAACTAATTTTACCAGATTTCTTTCCAATACTAGCTTCCACTAGCAACAACACCCTCACCGATAAAAACAGATCTTTCAAAAACCTTATCGTGTGTATCTTCTACTCTAACTTTAAGCTCCCCCTCCTCTTCTGGAACAAAGTAAAAAACAAATAGGGGGTTATCTGAAAGAGAAAAATCAACTTGAGCCGTCATAACCATGTTCTCATTGTAGGTTACAGCAACATTACGAACGAATTGGGGAACTCTGTTGACATCGAAATCCGCTGCTAATGATGACTCATTAGGATGCCTGACCTGCATTTGTACAAGGACAGGACGATTGAACTCGACTACATCGTCTATTCTAAATCTGATTTTTCCTAGAAGCGATTCCGACAATTTGTTCTTTCCACCCGGTGAGGAACATCCCCCGGAAGCATGTACGTAACGCTGCGAAATATATAATTCTCCGTCATTGGTTTCGGCAACCGCACGCACAAAACTAAACTGCTCAAACCTTAATCTAGTCTCAACCTTCATACGGCCGCTACGAGGAGAGAAATGAAAAACACCCGCTATGGGAGAGGGATTCCCCTCAACTATCAAATAAAGGGTTTTTATATATTTTTCGCTCGTTTGATCGATCAATCCATTGACCATAACAGGAACAGTCGAAGCGTCATCAGCCTTGGTATTGAGAAAAAGTCTGACGACACCATTACCATCCGGATTGATCTTTCTCTCACCAAACATCATTAGTTTGATGGCCTTCCACTCAGGGCTGCTATTTGGATCAGGGTCGTTAGTAGCTGCATGCGATATCGAAGTCACAAAAAGCATCCATATGCCTATCGCTGCCAAGAATTTTGTATCTAACTGTTTTATATAGCACATTACCCCACTCCCTCAACTACAACTGCCATTTATTTTTATTCTATCACTATTATACCGGATTACTCCCATTCGAGCTCGGTCCATGCGGTAGTGACGTTTCTTCTGTGAAAATTTTCAAAATTAATCCATTTATTTTTTTCCGACCAACCAATGCTGTGAACGCCATCCATCAATCTAGTTCCAGATCTTATCGCGTTCCTTGTCTGTTCTAAAAGAATATGAAAATAGTTTTTTTGCTTTTCAATAGCCTCTGGCCAGTTAACCTTTGGCACCCCATGCCCGGGAATAAAGAGCTCAATAGGCATTTTATAAAGCTCTTCCAGTACTGAAATAAAGCTTTTGATGTTTGAATCTAAAATTGGAATATGTCCGACGAAAAGAAGATCTCCAGTCCAAAAAACCCCCTCCTTTTTATCAAAAACAGATAGATCATGATCTGTATGTGCTGGTCTCCAAGCCTTTATTAAAATTTGGTGCGTAGATCCAAGAAAAAGTGACAAGGTCTCACCAGCTTTTATTATTAGCTCAGGCTTTATTATATCACTACCTTCGGCAAGTTTACCTAAATCCTCGAAAAGTGATTTTTTGTAAAACTGCTGTCGACTTTTTAATCGAGAGTATAGCCCCTCGTGTCCAATATATTTTGGTCGATCTTCTAGAAATGCGGAAGCCCCAAAAAAGTGGTCAGGATGAGCATGTGTAATCACGACGTAACAGATCGGTTTATCAGTGACACTTCGAATGGCTTCTCTGAGTTTTACTCCAATCTCAAAAGATCCACCCGCGTCGACCACAAGAACGCACTTGTCCCCAATAATGAAACCAATATTTGCATTATCACCGAGGTTTTTTGTGGACCTTTCTTCATTGACTCCAAAATGAACAAAACTTCGCTCAGAAATCCTGTTGATTTCAAATGATTGAGAACATACCGGTGTCGCAAAAATAAAAAAAGCTGTTGTACCAATGAAATATCCTAGTCGTTTCACGTTTTTTAACATATCCTTACTTTTTTTCATGGGTTTAGTTTAAAACTATTTTGATGATTTTTATCACGTCTAAATGTTTATTTTTCCGAATAAACCAGACTATTGGGCTATCAATTCTTTTATTCTTTTTGGTTACTCAACCTATTGTAAGTCAAGAATTCCAATCAATTGAGATAGCGGATAATGTTTTCGTAATACCATCTTTAAACTCTGCTTTTAATGGTGAAAAAAATGATGGATCAGCCAATGCCGGCTTTATTATAGGACCATCGGGTGTAATCGTAATTAATACCGGGGGATCTTACAAGATTGGAAAAGCAATTATCGATAAGGTTAAACAGCGAACGTCGACTCCGATTGTAATGGTATTGTTAACTCATGTAGACAAAAATTTTGTGTTTGGAGCAAGCGCTTTCTCTGAATTGGGGATTTATGTTGGGGCTCATGACTCAACCATAAATACGATAAAAAAAAGGTGTGGTACCTGCCTGGCAAGGTTACGCTCTCAACATACCAAATTAATGGAAAATACTAGTCTAACAATTCCAAGCGTGAAATTATCAGCAACATCATCGATAGTCCTCGGTGGGACCGAGCTGGTTCTTATACGTTACGGGACAAATGAAGAATCAGTTGGTTTGATGGTTTATCACCCCATTACGAAAACTTTGTTCGCTGGAGGAAATCTCTCTAATACAAAAATACCTGATATAGAAAACAGAAACATCGATGAGTGGCTAGAAAGCATCGAAAAAATCAAAAAGCTGCCATTGCGAAAGGTAGTTCCTGATTACGGTACGGTCATTGTTGATTTCAATAAACTTGATACGGAGATATACTTGAAAACGCTAAAAAATCAAGTCCAGACAATGTATTATCAATCAAAATCGTTATTCGAAACAATAGATATCGTTTCCTTGACCCCATTCGCGGACTGGACCTCTTACGATAGCAACCACCAAAAAAACGTACAAGCAACTTATTTACAGGTCGAGTTAGATGACTTTGAATTATCTCCATAACTGGCTTAAAAAACTAATCCGTATGAGTTCCGCCTACCGTCAAATCGTCTATCCGCAAAGTGGGCTGTCCAACGCCAACCGGCACGCTTTGTCCATCCTTTCCACATGTACCCACACCAGGGTCGAGGGACATATCGTTACCGATCATTTTTACACGAGTAAGCACATCAGGGCCATTTCCGATGAGTGTAGCACCTTTTACTGGTTGCTTAATTTTGCCATTTTCAATGACATAGGCTTCCGATGCCGAAAAAACAAATTTTCCACTGACAATATCGACCTGCCCACCACCAAAATTTTTCGCATAGAGCCCATTTTTTACGCTCTCTAAAATCTCATTCGGATCCTTGTCTCCGTTCAGCATATAAGTATTGGTCATCCTAGGCATTGGCATGTGGGCATAAGACTCTCTGCGCCCGTTTCCGGTAACGGCTTTCTTCATTAAACGAGCATTGAGGCTATCTTGCATATATCCTTTCAAGATTCCATCTTCGATAAGGGTTGTGCACTGTGTTTTATTGCCTTCATCGTCAACGGATAACGAACCTCTGCGATCCGCTATCGTTCCGTCATCAACCACTGTGACCCCCGCAGAGGCGACCCGTTCTCCAACTTTTCCAGAGAACGCTGATGTACCCTTCCTGTTAAAATCGCCCTCTAATCCGTGCCCTATCGCCTCATGAAGCAAGACTCCAGGCCACCCAGATCCCAACACCACAGCCATCGTGCCCGCAGGCGCAGGTCGAGCCTGAAGATTGACCAAGGCCTGATCCACAGCCTGCTGTACATAATTGGTAACAATTTCATCAGTAAAATATTCATACCCAAAACGTCCACCTCCACCAGAGGAACCCTGTTCCCTGCGACCTTTTTCCTCGACAACTACCTGAACTGAGAGCCTCACTAACGGACGAACATCCGCTGCTAGTTCCCCATCGTTGCGTGCAATAAGAACAACTTTGTACTCTCCCCCCAAACTTGCATTAACCAAACTAACCCTTTGATCAATACCCCTCGCTATCTCTTCAACTTTTTTTAACAACCCAACTTTTTTATCTTCAGCTAGGGTCATTAGTGGATCGATCGCCGGATAAAGCGATAGTCTATCGCCAAGTACGGACTTTTCAATAGCAACACTCCCACCTTTGTGACCATCCCCAATCGCCTTGACAGTTTCTCCTGCCGATTTCAAAACGGGTAAACTGATATCATCCGAATAAGCAAACGCAGTCTTCTCCTTACTAAGCGCTCTAAAACCGACACCTTGGTCGATATTAAAGCTTCCCGACTTCACAATACCTTCCTCCATCCCCCAGGACTCCGATCGGCTATACTGGAAATAAAGGTCTGCGTAGTCTACGTCCCCTCCCATTACAGAGCCTAAGACTTTGCTTATCACAGTTCCTGACAGCTCAGCTGGCTCTAGCAGCACCCTCTCAGCAACGTTAAATCGTTCTATTTCTTCTGGGTAAACAATTTTCGTATTTATCATATTCAGAATTTATGTTTGTCGTTGTTAATGGTTAGTCGTTTTTTACGAAAAAAAAGTTCTATTTATTTTAAATGCCATACAGATTTGGAATGCTTCGCGATATACAATGACTCATGCTTATTTGACCTCCTCACTCGCCTTTGCCTCTATTTTTTCGACCGATGGATTACTCCATGTTCCCGTGACTAGGTAACTTTTTGCAGCCATCTTCTCAACTGGATCTCCAAATAATTTTTGAATTACGTAAGTCGCAACTCCAACTGCCGGGTTGACCACTGCTGCACCTGCTACTGCTGCTGCTGTAGACAACTGCGGAAAAATATCGACGCTTAGCCTTTGTCTCTCTGACCCCAAATCAATTGCTCCTTCCATTTTTACCTTCGCTGCCGGTCCAATCATACTAAAGTTATCGGTAGTAGCAACACCATCTTTTATGTCAAAGTTACTATCAATCTTTTCAAAATTAAAGCCTGAACTAAAAATATCACTAAAATCAAGAACTAACCTTCTTGGTAATGCTTGAAGACTTAAAATGCCCAGTAACTTCGCAGCTCCAGGATCGAGCTGGGTAAATTGTCCATTCGTGGCTTGAACATCAATTTGACCGCTCAGGGTTGAAAAATCGATTTTATCAGCAAACCCTTCCCACCCAACAAAACCTTTTAGCTGCCCTTTCCCTCCCTCAACACCCTTGGCGTAACCAAGTTGGCCGAGAAATTTGCCTATATCGAAGGCGTTGATGGCGACATTAAGTTCAGTCTTTTTAACCTGTTTTTTCGAAGTTTGTCCCTGAACAGCTATCTCCCCAGCTGCACTTTTAACTGCTAACGATTTTAAGTTCCATTTCGAAGCATCGGATTCGGCAACAAGATTAAGTGTCCCCATTGCTTTTCCTTTAAAGGAAAAGCGCCTTGCCACAATATCTAAATCTGGTAGCTGCTTTTCTTTGTTGGCAGAACTCGGCTTAACAGACTTAGAACTTGATTTTGCTGGAATATGCAGATGTTCGAATTGTGCATTAATTCGGCTTTTACCCGGCTTTGGAGACCAAGCAAAAAAACCCTTTCCTTGCCTTGAATCAATAGAACCCTTCCAAACGGATCCTTCTTTATCAGCTTTCAAGTGCACTAAATTGAATTTTCTGTCCAACCATTTCAGAGAACTAACCTTGAAATCCAGACTGTTAAGAGAACTTCCTAAACTAAAGCCAACATTCGAATCAACTTTCACAAGATTTTTTTTGAAACCTTCATATATATCTCGCCAAGAGTCAAGGTCAAGATTTTTTAAATCAACCTTTAAGCCGTTATCTGCCTTTTGTCCCTGTGAATTTGCACCAATTGAAATTTTGCCGGTAGTATCTCCTCTATTATGGCTAATGTGCGCAGCCAACAAATTGACAATTTTTACTACTAAAAACCGCTCCCCCGATTCCAACCTATTAAAAAAAATCTCGGTATCCAGTGACGCACCCGCCTCCTTGTTAAAGGGATGGGGGAGGGCACTCCCTAAGCCGTATAAATTAGATTTAACCTTTAGAAGATTCGAACCACTGGCAATAGTCAAACGTCCATTCCACTGTGATTTTCCATGAAAAAACGATGTTAGAAATTTATTGGGAAACGTGAATTTATTAAAATTAACTCCACCATCTAGATCCACGAAAACCTCATTGGCTTTATTTCTACCAATCGAATAATTCAAGGTCTCACCGAAAATAGTCCCATTTCCTTGCCCGGAGATAATACCCAAAGTATCGAAAAACAGAGTCTGTTTATATGACTCTAGTTTTGGAAACGTTTCATCTAGGCTCCAAAAGCTTCCGGCCGCTTGATAATCTCCACTAATTTTTCTCCTGTTTTTTTCTCTAAACGGTAGTTCGTATTCAAAACCGACATGTCCAACTCCATCTGCACGAATTTTGTTTATTAACTCTGTATTTTTTTTCGCTAAGGGACTGTTCAAAATGAATTCACGAAAACCGTTAACTGGCCCTGTGCCTCGCCCTAGTAAAAACAAATATTCTTTTTTTGTACCCAACTTATGTACCCTAGCTTTTGATCCTCTAATGTTTATGCCGTGGACATGCCCTGAATCAACAGTCATGCTAATTCTTCTATTGGAAATCTTAAGCTCTCCCCCTAAATTGTTTATGGTTGGCCAGTTTCGCGCATAATCTAGTTTAACGTCAGACATATAGCCAGTTCCCACCAAATGATCGAGATTGGGTAGTTTTCTACTTATCAAAGACTCCACTGGAGCAGTCCAAACTAGTGTGACATCAGATAAGGAGCCAGATTTTATTGACTTTTCGATCCATTTGCTTGTCTTAGGAGCCTTGCTCGGAAGGTATTTCCACAAATGCGACGCTTCCATTTTATCCACATGCAACTTCACTTCAAATGATTCGTCCGCTTCATCAAAATCCGCCTGCATCCTTCCCATCATATGTCCATTTGAGTAGGATCCCTCAGAAATAGAGAGCTTCAATTTATCTTCATAATTTTCCCAAATTAAATCTGCCCGAATTTTTTCGAATGTTAACCTATGTAATAATAATCGCTGGTCGTACAAGGACACATCAGAGGAATCTATTGAAAACACCCCCCTTTTTTTTATAAAATTAAGACGACCATCGAGGCCCTTGAGACCTGCAGTCAGGTTTGAATTTACAAAACCGAGATTGTTAAACTGGGTGTGAAGCTCGTTCAAACGAGGTTCTTTACTATGGCCTACCCACCGCACATTGGTATTTAGGATAAATCCTGAAATTTGATTGAAATCCGGTTTTCTTGAAAAGAATGGTCTTAAACTGATCTGATTGAAAAGCCCGGAGACAGTACCTAGGTTTAACAAGTCGATTTCTAACTTATATTCTTCGTCACCGAAAGTAGAAAAATTAAAATTAACCGGCAATTCATTTTGCCGGCCAGCTATTTTAAAAAAAACGTCCCTACCGGTTATTCTACGTCCTTGCAAATCTGACCGCCATTTGAATAGTCCCGTTAATTTTTCAAATAAAACCTGATTCGAATTCTTTATGCTTTCAAAAACCAAGTTTGAAAGCGATAGCTCGGCACTAATTTCACTGACTTTATTTTCACTTAGAATTCCCCACAATCTTATATCTCCATAACCGGCTTCTATAGTATGCCCTTCAAAGTGAGCAAATGAACCAGTCGCAACCGGATTTCCGATTTTTACAGATCTGAGGTCTAAAAAAAATCTACCGTCCCCCAAGATAAACCTATAATCTGACGCAGAATCAAACACGGCTCGAAAAATTAATGAAGATGCCATTTGCTCAGATGGATTTCCAGACATACTAATTTTGTGGGTTCCTGCTTGGTTGTCTATTCGGAGATTGGCATCTTGGATCATGACATCCGGTCTGTTTACAGTTTCATCAGACCAATTTATGACAGCGTCTCGAATCAGAATTTGCCTCTGTTCTACAAGCCACTTTCGCAATTTATAACCCACACCTTTCCCAAGACCGGAAACAGGAGATCCTGCAATCCAAATTAATCCTTCAGCGTCACGTTTAGCTGATAAGGTGGGATTAAATATCTCGAGCGAGTGAAATATTAGCTGCCTATTTATCAAAGATGAGCCCGATATTACCGCATTAACCTGATCCAACTCTAAAACAGCATTGTTTTCGTTATCTAAAATTTTGACCTGCGCTAAACTTAGCTCGGGCCTGTAGCCCATCCACCTAGCTTTGATTTTACCAACCGATACCTCTTGACCCACCGCATTGGATAATACTTTGTTTATGTAGCCAGTAGAGTCATCTAGCAGAGGAAGTAATAAATATCTGACACTTATCACCAGTAACGAAAAAATAATCGAAAGACT
>PAHB01000010.1 GCA_002704665.1 Pseudomonadota bacterium | reverse complement strand
TTTGCTCAACAACCATCGGGACCAGACCCAAACCCTCCGGGTTCTTGCGCCAGTTATTTTCTATGTTCATTTTGCGTCTCCTATTAAGTCAGAGAAATCGACAGAAACCTCACTGACTTTAGACTCATTAAGTATCAGCTGGGTTACATTCTCTTCAATTAATAACGATTCAAATCTTTGAAGCCTAGTTGGATCCTCATAGTGCCATCGCACGACTTCTTCCGGCTTCTGGTAACCCTTTGCAAACTCCTCAATTTTTCCTTTCAATTGATCGCTCTTTACTTCTAAACCCCTCTGCCTTGCAATCTCCGCAATTAGAATGCCCAACCGCACCCGGCCTTCGGCTTCTTCCTTGAATGCTTCCTGCGGGATTTTCACCTCGTCACTTTTCATCCCCCTCGCCTCCAAATCACCCCTCATTTTTTTTTCAATCTGTTGAGCCTCTTGATTAACTAGAGACTCGGGCAGATCAACAGGTATTTTTTTCTCGATTATTTTAAATATCTCGTCTTTTGTTTTATTGCTCGCCCGTTGTTCCCCCTCGGTTGCGATATTTTTCTTAAATATTTCTCTGAGTTCGCCGAGATTTCCGGACGCAATACCTAACGATTTTACAAAGTCTTCGTCAATTTCTGGCAGTATAGGCTCGGAGACCTCCTTTGCGGTGACAGTGAACTCAGCCAATTTACCCGCCAAATCTGAATTCTGGTAATCCTTTGGAAAAACAATCTTGAAACTTTTTGATTGTCCGGTTACTAGATCGTTCAAGTTATTTTCAAAATCTGGTAGTAATTGACCGTCTCCTATTACGAATATGGCATCCTCTCCGCTCCCGCCAGCAAAACTGTCGCCGTCGACTTTACCTACAAAATCGATTTTCACTTGGTCACCCTCTTTTGATTTTCTATCGACTGGTTTGAACGATATTTTTTGCTTTTTCGCCCTGTCAAGCATCTCATCCACATCCTTATCGCTCACATTCGGAGTATATTTTTCAATTTCAATCTCGGAAAAATCCGGTATGGTTATTTCGGGGTAAATCTCGAATGTAGCATCATAGGTCAATGAATCCCCATCTTCTGCCGAGGTAATTTTTACTGACGGCGCGGCCGCAACCCGCAACTTTTTCTCTCTTACCGTATCCGAAAAGCTCCTTCTAATCGCCTCATCAAGTAACTCCTGCCTAACATACCCGCCATGCTGCTGCTCGATAATGCTGATCGGAGTTTTGCCCGGCCTGAAACCTTTCACACGGGAAGTCTTGGCGATTTCTTTCAATCTTGATGCAACAGTGGCCTTATATTCAGCTAACGGAAAACTCACGGTTAGAGTTCTCTCAAGGGGTTTATTTTTTACAGGGACAGCTTCGTTCAATCTATTTCTCTCCAAGGATAACCAACATAGCTCATAAAAAAAACGCTTTATATACGCAGCTTTTGGTGCGAAAGGAGAGACTCGAACTCTCACGCCTCGCGGCGCCAGATCCTAAATCTGGTGCGTCTACCAATTCCGCCACTTTCGCATTTACCGTATTCTAATATAATCAGCATGAAAACGGCTAATTAACGGAATTTTATTTGGAATTTCTCTGATGACAAAAAACACTCACTATTTTAATTCATCACTTATGAAGGTAAATCATTATGAGAATTTTCCGGTCGGTTCCTTTCTGATACCAACCCAATTCCGTATTCCAGTGCGCCAAATTTACCACTTCGCTCGAACCGCAGACGATATTGCTGACGAGGGGAATGCCTCAAATTCGAAAAGACTTGAAGCATTATTAATTTACGAAAATAATTTCAGAGATCACTTGGAGAAAAATAAAAAGGAAAATCATGTGTTTTTAGCTCTGAGTAAAACCATAGAAAAACATAACCTCCCCAAAACACTATTTTTCGATCTGCTACATGCTTTCAAACAAGATGTCACAGAAACAAGATATGAAACTTTTAACGACTTACTTAATTATTGTAAACACTCTGCCAATCCGATAGGTCGACTAATTCTTCATCTATCAAACGATGTGTCACCCACAAATCTGCACCTGTCTGATAAGATTTGCACTAGCCTTCAAATCATAAATTTTTTACAAGATATAAAAATCGATTACGACAAAAACAATCGGATTTATATGCCGAAAAATGAACTCTCTAGATTTAGAATCAATGAAAATCACATAAATTCGGCAATTTCGGATCATTTGTGGGTAGAATTTATGGACTTTCAAATTTTCCGCGTCCAAAAAATCCTAGATGAGGGGAAACCCTTAGGGTCAAGGATAGGAGGTCGGTTAGGATTAGAAATAAAAGTAATTACTTCAGCTGCTTACGAAATATTAAAAAAGTTAAAAAATATCAATGGAAACATTTTCTCCCAAAGACCTGTTTTGAAAAAAAGGGATTGGCCTCTAATTTTACTCAAGGCACTAATAAAATGAATCCTGATCAATATTGCTGGAAAAAAACAAAAAAAAGCAAATCAAACTTTTATTATAGTTTTCTGACACTTCCAAAAACCAAACGTAGCGCGATTGCTGCTTTATATTCGTTTTGCAAGGAAGTCGATGACATTGTAGACAATTCCAAGAATCCAGAATTAGCACATCTTAAACTCAACTGGTGGCAGCAAGAGGTCCGCTCGTTGTTTGACGGAAAACCGAACCACCCCGTTAGTCGTGCACTCGCTCCGCATATTAAAAGTAACCGATTACAGGAAGAACACTTCCAAAAAATTATCGAGGGCATGAGAATGGATCTCACCATTTTTCGGTATAGAAACTTCGAACAACTAAAGAATTACTGTTATCACGCTGCTGGGGTTGTGGGTATTTTAGCTGCTCAAATTTTTGGTCACAGCAATCCAGATACTTTAGATTTCGCTGTGGAGCTAGGAATTGCACTGCAACTGACAAATATCATTAGAGATATTGGAGAGGATGCGAACCGAGGCAGAATTTATTTGCCTCTTGAGGATATGAATAAATTTAAAATCTCAGAAACTGAAGTATTGAAACTAGCAGACACTGAAAATATGGAAAAACTAATATTTTTCCAATTAGCTAGAGCAGAGTCGTTCTATGATAGGGCTTTCACAATGCTTCCTCGCTCAGATTCAAAAAATCAAAAGACAAGTCTAATCATTGCAAATATTTATTTCGCTCTATTACAAAAAATGAAGAGAAACAGACCGCAAATTGGATGTAGAATTAACCTTACAAATTGGGAAAAAATAGGCGTTGCGGTTAAAACATGGATTGTCTGTTGACCAAATTTGAACGAAGACTTAAATATGACCTATGGTTAAACAAAAAAAACTTAATGTAGCAGTGGTAGGCGGTGGGTGGGCAGGAATGTCGGTCGGAGCAGATTTAGCTGACAACAAAGTTCCCGTTACAATTTTTGAAGCATCAAAAACTCTTGGAGGGAGAGCTCGGGCGGTGGATACTTCAGAAGCCATTCTCGACAATGGGCTTCACATACTCATTGGTGCCTACAAAAAAACCCTCAGCAAAATAAAACAAGTATCTGAGGAATCACAAAAGACAGAAGTTCTGCGACTACCTCTCAATCTCGAAATCCACCCGAACTTTTCATACCGTGCATCAAGTTTATTTTATCCCTTAAATTTAATGATAGGTCTTTTAAATGCGAAGGGACTTAACACAATAGATAAATTATCGGCGTTTTTTTTCATATTTTTGATACCCCTGTTACACAAAAAAAAATCAATCTCTGAAAAAACCGTTTCACAGCTTTTACATCAATTTTATCAGTCGCACAACGTAAAGAAATATATATGGGAACCTATTTGCTTAGCCGCTTTAAATACACCCTCGAACATTGCATCCGCTCGAGTGTTTCTGTCAGTGCTGCGGGAAAGTTTGTTTCAAGGTGCCCGATCCAGTGATCTTTTGCTCCCGTCAAACGATTTATCAAATATATTTCCAAACAAGGCAAAAGCATTTATCGAGAAAAACGGTGGTCTAGTGTTAACAAGTACAAGGGTAACATCGATAGAAATAACTGATCGTGGATTTATTATTAACGACGGCCGTACAAACGCTTACACTCATCTAATTCTTGCCGTAGCTCCTAATCATTTACCAAGCCTTGTTAGGTCTCTTCCCAGCATCAAAAAAATAATAAAAAAAGTCGAAAATTTTGAATATCAACCGATAGTCAGTGTTTATCTCCAATACCCTAAAGAAACTACCCTTCCGAAGCCTATGATTGGAGTAGAAGACAGCGTTTGTCAATGGGTTTTTGATCGTGGCACCCTGCTAGGACAAGCTGGACTTATAGGTGTAGTCATCAGCGGACCTGGGAAACATGAAACCAGTGACAACAAATCTTTAGCTATGGCAGTACACAGAACGCTAGAGCGTGAATTTGGGTTTCCCAATTTCCTATGGCACCGAGTTATCAGAGAGAAGAAAGCAACACTGAAATCATCCCCCGATAGACAAGATATCGGCAATGACACCGATCAGGAAAATGTATTTTTAGCAGGCGACTACACTGAATCAGAGTATCCCTCGACGATTGAGGCGGCCGTTCGCAGCGGGGAAAAATGCGCAAAACTTATTTTGAAAAATGAAAGATTTTAAAAACTACGCACCTTCAAGAGATCTACTGAAAGATCGCGTGATATTTATAAGTGGTTCGTCCCGTGGTTTAGGAAAAATTTGTGCTTTGTGCTTTGCATCCTATGGAGCATCTGTTGTTATTCACGGAAGAAATATGAAACACCTCGAGCAAGTTTACGATCAGATTCTTACAGAAGGCGGCGCAGAGCCCTATGCGATCAGTCTAGATTTTGTTAACGCCAGTGAAAAAGACTTTTTTACAATTTCACACGAAATCGAAAAACAGTTTGGAAGATTAGACGGAATTGTTCACAACGCTGTCTTTCTTGACCCTCTGTCGCCCCTAAAAAACAAAACTTTCGCGAGCTGGAGACGCTCCGTTGATGTAAATCTTTTAGCGCCTGCACTAATCAATAAGGCGTGCTTACCACTGCTAGAAGAATCGCCTGACGCCTCAGTTATTCACGTCTCCGAAAGCCATGCTAATCGAAACGCGGAATATTGGGGTCAATATGCAGCCTCAAAGGGCGCTATGGAAATTTTAACATTAACCCAATCGAGAGAAACTTCTAGCACGGGCTCCTTGAGATTCAATATTCTTGTGCCAGGAATCATCAGAACACCATCTCGTCAAAAAATATTTCCAGGAGAACTTCCAGAAACACAAACCGCCCCAGAAAACATTATGCCTGCATTTCTTTTTTTAATTGGTCCTGACAGTCGACGCGTAAATGGACAGAAACTACACGCACAAATCGATTAAAAAAGTTCTCTAAACCACGTTGGCATTTTGCAGGAATGTCCTGTTCTCATATCTATCCAAACCATTTTAGCCTCGGCCTCAGCAAAACAAATTTCGCTTTTCTTCCCCAGCATTTCTGTCCACATAAAAAAACTTTTGTTACCAAGCTTTCCAATCGAAGTTTTCAACAGAAAAATTTCAGGATAAATGGCAGGTCTGAGAAATCTACAATTGATAGTTCCCAGTATAGGTCCCTGATCTTCAGGTTTGTAGGTTATTGGCAGCTTACTAAACCAAGATATACGCGATTCCTCAAAATAGCGAAAATAGGAAACATTATTCATGTGCCCCAGAGGATCCATCTCTCCCCACCTCATCTCCATTTCTGCCGTTTGCACATTTTTCTTGTATTGTTCCAAATTAACGACTCCCACCTTATAATTATTAATAAGGTTAGATTATAGAACTTTCATCTTAGCGAACCACTCTTTAATGTGTAACAGTGGTCGGAAGGAGTAAACTTTGTCTGATAGAGAACAAATGGAGTTTGATGTGGTAATCGTTGGCGCAGGTCCCTCGGGGCTCTCAAGTGCGATTAAAATCAAACAATTAAGCCAACAAATAGGAACTGATATTTCTGTTTGCATCATAGAAAAGGGATCTGAAGTAGGGGCTCATATACTATCTGGGGCTGTAATGGACCCTAAGGCTATTAGTGAACTGTTTCCCAACTTTTTGGAGGAGGGGGCACCGTTAAACGTACAAGTGAAAGAGGATCAGTTTGTTTTTTTGGGAGAAAAATCACACCTGAAACTTCCGAACTGGTTACTACCGAAATGCTTTCACAACAAAGGTAATTTTATTATTAGCCTGGGAAATGTTTGCCGTTGGCTAGCATCAAAAGCAGAAGAACTGGGTGTTGAAATCTATCCGGGTTTTGCGGCAGCAGAAGTTCTGTTTAATGATGAAGGAGCAGTACGAGGAGTAGCGACTGGAGACATGGGCGTAGGCAAAGATGGCCAACACACCGATGGTTATCAACAAGGAATAGAAATAATTGGAAAATACACCTTTTTTGGGGAAGGATGCAGGGGACATCTTGGAAAACAACTGATTTCTAATTTTAAATTGGATGCTGCGGCAAGCCCTCAAGTTTATGGTATTGGTTTAAAAGAATTATGGGAAGTTGATGAGCAAATTCATCAGGAAGGCCTTGTGATTCACACCGCAGGATGGCCACTTCAAAATGATGTTTACGGTGGTTCCTACCTTTACCATCTTGACAAAAACCAAGTTGCTGTTGGATATGTGGTAGGACTCGGGTATAAAAATCCGTACCTATCACCTTTTGAAGAATTTCAGAGATACAAGACGCATCCTTTTATAAAGAAGTTTTTTAATAGAGGAAAAAGGATCTCTTATGGAGCAAGGGCGATTACTGCAGGTGGGCTGCAATCACTACCTCAACTAACTTTTCCTGGAGGATGTCTGATTGGAGACAACGCGGGATTTTTGAATGCGTCGCGTATAAAGGGCAGCCACTGTGCGATCAAGTCGGGGATGTTAGCAGCTCAGGCCGCAGTTGAAGCATTATCCCAAGAAAGACAACTAGATGAGCTTAACGAATACACTACGTTATACAAGAATTCATGGTTGTATGACGAACTTTACCGGGCACGAAATTTTAAACCGTTGATGACTAAGGGACTCAAAACTGGTTCGATTATGGTGGGAATTGATCAATTGGTTTTCAGAGGAAAGGCCCCGTGGACACTACAACACAAGAAACCAGACCATCAATCATTCACCGAAAAAAACCAATGTAATCAGATAAACTACCCTAAACCAGACGGAAAAATAACATTTGATAGGCTATCGTCGGTGTTTCTATCTAACACCAATCACACCGAGAACCAACCGGGCCATCTCATACTCGGCGATTTAGACACGCCGGTAAAGGTTAACCTCGATCTTTATGATTGTCCTGAACAGCGTTACTGTCCCGCTGGAGTTTATGAGTTAATAAACCAAAAGGGAGAAGAACCTCGCCTTCAAATTAATGCCCAAAATTGTGTTCACTGTAAAACATGCGACATAAAAGATCCTACTCAAAACATCAAATGGGTGGCTCCAGAGGGTGGAGGAGGCCCCAACTATCCAAATATGTAGTGAGCATTAAAATTTTCAAACCTTCTCCAAAAAACTATAACGTGAAAATCGTAGAACCAACGGTCTTCCGGGCCTCCAGATCTTCATGTCCCCTCGCAATATCCTCAATGGGCATTACCTGTTTTATGTGAGATTTAATATTACCCTTCGCTAACATCGAAAAAAGTGACTCTGCACGCGATCTTAGCTCTTGAGGGTCTTTTGTATAAGTTAGCAAACCTGCCGCCGCAACTGAAGCAGACCTCGAGCGCAACGAGTTAACATTTACCGGATCCATCGGCCCAGAGGACATACCGTAGCTGACCAGCCTTCCTCTTTCCGCAAGACAAGCTAAGCCTTTTTCAACCGTATCTTTTCCAACTGCATCCAAAACCAGATCAACCCCGTGACCCTTGGTTATATCTTTTATCTTGCTCTCAAAATCTTCCTCAGTATAAATAATCGGATGATCACAACCGTTTTGTGAAGCTAAAGTCGCTTTTGCTTCCGAGCTGACTGTGCCAAAAACTTTCGCTCCGATGTGTTTCGCCCACTGACAAAGAAATAAGCCCACCCCGCCCGCAGCAGCTTGTACTAATATTGATTGTCCAGGTTTCAAATCCCAAGAAGAGTGGATTAAATATTGAGCTGTAAGGCCTTGAAGCGTAGATGCAGCTGCGACCTCATCGGAAATTTCTTCAGGCAATTTTACGACCCTTCCCTCAGATAAAACCATGTAGTCGGCATAAGATCCTCTATTCATACAGTGACTGACCCTATCCCCTAATTTCACGTAGGTTACTCCTTGTCCTACT
>PAHB01000009.1 GCA_002704665.1 Pseudomonadota bacterium | reverse complement strand
TCGCTTGAGGGGTATACATCCCACTTCCATCGCTTTGCAAAGCTATCACTTTTCTATTGGGGCAAGCTATTGATGCGCCTAAGGCAACTGGTAGCCCAAAGCCAATGGAACCACCGCGATTATTAAGCCAAACGTGGGGTTCGGCACACGCAGTGCGAGGGAAGAACTCCCTACCCGTGGTAACCGATTCATCTACGACGATTGCTCCCTCTGGTAAAAAAGCTCCAAGGACGCAAGCAATTCCATCTAAGGAGATATTGCCATTAGGTATTTGCGGTTTACTGATTGTATTGATATTTACTGGTCTTAGTTTTTTCGCTCCCACTCGTTCCTCAAGCATTTCGAGAGCGCTATCTGCATTTTGAGATGAATCACTAACAGTTAGGAATTGGCAATTAGGAGAGCTTAGTCTGCCTGGTTGGTTCGGGTAGGCAAAAAAAGCCACAGGTTCCCGAGCACCTACTAGGATAATTTTTTCGAATTGTTTGAGAACTGCAACTGCTTTCTCTACCACATAGGGTATTCTGTTTAACTCCACACGACCAGCCCCTCTATCTAAACGAGCATTTGACCATTCTGTGAGTAGTTTGCAATTTGTCTGTCTCGCGATTCTTCCGGCTCGAGATATTGTTTCTTCGTTTAATGCATTGCCTCCCAATAAAATCAGTGTTTTTTCACCCGATGATAGCAGTGCGGCTGCTTCTGTAATCTTTTGTTCATCGATAGACTGGTAATCTGAATTTTTTTGGTTTTTGTCGGGTAAACCACCATCAGACCAAGCCATATCTGCAGGAAGAATTAACGTTGCAATTTGTTGGGGGACGCCGCTGGCCGCCGCTACAGCAGAAACTGCGGCACGACCTACCTCACTAACCTCTGAGGGCATAATAATAAAATTTGAGACAGGTTTTGCTATTCCCTCTATATCAGATGTTAATGGTGCGTCCAGAGCAATGTGACCTAGAGCATGTTGCCCAACTATATTTATAATTCCAGAATTTGCTTTTTTTGCGTTGTGCAAGTTAGCTACACCGTTAGCAAGACCGGGCCCTAAGTGAAGGAGAGTGCAAGCGGGCTTTCTTGCTAGCCTAAAGTAGCCATCAGCAGCTCCTGTGACTATTCCCTCAAAAAGGCCTAGAACACACCTCATGCCTTTAATCTCATCCAAGGCTGCTACGAAATGCATTTCTGATGTTCCTGGATTTGCAAAACAAACATCAACATTGCAATCGACAAGGGTTTTTACTAGACTTTCGGCTCCGTTCATAATGTTTTTTTTGTTTGCTAAACTTTAGATGTTAGCATGATTCCAACATGCTAAATATAGTTTTATACCAACCCCAAATTCCCCCAAATACGGGAAACGTTATTCGCCTGTGTGCAAACAGCGGTTCCGTGCTTCATCTTATCAGACCCTTAGGGTTCAGACTTACTAATAAATCGTTTAAACGAGCTGGCTTAGATTATCATGATTTGATGACTCTGAAAGTGCACGATAATCTAACAAATTGTTTACTTAGCATTGGTGACTGTCGAAGTTTTACAATTACGAAATTTGGGCAAAAACCATACAATGCACCTAAATATAGATCAGGGGATGTTTTAATATTTGGATCTGAAATTGATGGTTTGCCCAGCGATGTGCTGCAAAGTGTTGGAAAAGATAAAACGCTATATATTCCCATGAAAAAAGGTAGTAGAAGTCTAAATCTTAGTAATGCTGTTGCAATAGTTCTGTACGAAGCATGGCGTCAGATTGGATTTCCGCCTTCCCGTAACATTTTTTAACAAGATCAATACTCATGATGTTGATGTGAAATATTGTGAAAATATCAGGATAGCAAAAATTACAAGTGTTACCAGAGTCATCGGCAAAAGATTTTTGCTTACTCTCGAGGACAATTTTTTGGTAGACAAGAGTGACACTACCAATAGGACCAATATGCAAAGAATAATTGATTTTATGTACACTGATTAACGTTTTTTTAGTTAGAAAATTTGAGGCAAGAAATAAAATACGATGCCTGCTCCTCCAGTACAGTAGAATAATGTTTGGTAATTATCGCGTTCATCTGCTAGTAGTATTTCTATCTCTAAATCTAGTATTTTTCCCGACCCTTCAAGTTTTTGCCTTAACTTTTTTTCTATACGATTGGTATGAATTACCGAGTAGAGAAAAAAAAGTGCTAGGATCCAGAATATAGCAGCCAGAATGGTCGATATAATGAGAATATCCATATGAGTATTTGAAACAACTATCTTAGAACAACGAAAGTGGGGCTAAGCTTTGGCATTATTTTTTAAATGATTTTTGGATTCACTCAATATAGACTATCACAAATTAGAAATCTATTACTTTGAATCATGACTTTTAGGTGAAAAGAAGATGAAACAAATTTTCCTTCTTATGTTAATGTCATTTTCAATGAATGTTTGGGGGTATTGGGCGTTACACTCGGAACGGCCTTGGTTGTTTGTTTATGATTCAAATTTAGATGGACATATTAATTTTCTTGATTTTTGGAACTGGGCTTTGTGGGGTTTTTTTTGGCCTGGGGATTTCGTTATAAATTGTTCAATAAATTCACCTTTTTTTGATATTATCGATTTTGATTCGAATGATTTTTTTAGTGTTAAATCATTTTGTTTGTCTCTCGGACTTTGGTTGATTTTTTTGCATTACCTTAGTCGTTTTTGCCTCCTCTTTTTTGGGCCAATTTATTCTTGTCTTTCTGAGCTTCGTAAGTCAATTAGTTTAATGTTACTAAAGATGACTCGTTACATTGAAAAAGAGCAAAAAGGTTTTTTGTTAATTTTAAAAACGGGGCATATGGTATTGGGCTTGATTCTAATATTCTTCTTTTTTTTGGCAATAAATTTAACAAAAAATCATAACGTCCAACCTGATTTACGAATACACTATCAAAGTAAAATACCACCAGTTTTATTGAACAATTATCATAATACGGAGATTGGGAGTACAAAAACTTCCAGCGACCAAAATAGGGTCAATGGCCTCGCTAATGAAGAGATTGTAATCGAGATTCAAGATGAAAAGATGAATCTAATAAAACCTGAGGATATTGTTGACGAAGAGTTAGCTTTTGAGCCAGACAAGGGCGAGTTCAGCATAACACAAACCGCGCAAGCTTTAGCAGAGAGAAAAAGCGTGGAGGAGTATATGCAGAAAATAGGTGATAAAATTCGAGACAACGTGTCTTTCCCGTTAAATGTTGACGGCGGCGGTGTTACATTTGAAGTTCTAGTAACTTATGCCGGAATAGTTGTTAAGGTTAATATTTTGTATACTAGCGGTAATGAGGCCTACGATGCTGCGGTGGAGAGAGCTATTCTTAAAGCCCAGCCTTTGCCTATGCCCAGCAATGAAGAAATATACAGTAAGTATTTCAGGTTGTTTAAGATGACATTCAGGCAAGAGTAACCGACCAAATCTAACAGAATCTTTCGGGCCCCACCCACTGGTCAACGGAATATCGATCTCCATGAGCCCAGCCAATAGGTAAAGTTTTCTCCACCTTCAACATATCAGACTCAGATAAGTTAATCTCGGATCCTTTGGCTAGTTCTATCAAATGTTGAGGAGATCGTGTGCCAGGGATAGTTATTACATTCGATGATTGACGTAGTACCCATGCAATTGCCAAAGAAGCAGAAGCTACTCCCATTTCAGCAGCTAGGGTTCTAAATTGGTTTGTGATTTTTATATTTGCCGCTAAGTTAGGTGGTTGAAATCTTGGAATTTGTTTTAAAAAATCCATTTTTTCGATCGCTTTCTGAGTGTGAGGAGTATCAGTAAGAAGCCCTCGGGCAACTGGAGAGAATGCCACTAAAGAGGAATTAAGTTCATTGGTTGTTTGTACGAGTCCTAGCTCTGGACTTCGCACTGCTAGTGAGTATTCTGATTGTATCGCTGCAATAGGGTGAATTTTCTGAGCTCTACGCAATGACGATGGAGCGATTTCTGAAAATCCAAATTGTTTAATTTTTCCTGCGCGAACTAGATCAGCTAGGGTCTCCGTAACCTCCTCAATTTGAATATTTGGATCTCTCCTATGTATATAAAAAAGATCAATGCAGTCAAGTCCTAAACGTTTCAGGCTGCCTTCGAGCTCTGTAGTAAGGTGTTCTTTCGTATTATTGAAACTTCTTTCGCCGGTCTTTTTGTCTCGGGTGATTGCTGCTTTAGTCGCGATGACGAATAGATCATGTTTTTGGGCTCCTTGTCTCGACAAAAAATTGCCTATTACAGTCTCTGATTTCCCCATACCGTATACGTTTGAAGTATCGATATGATTGATGCCGAGATTTAAAGCTTCATTGAGTACGCTGTGTGATTGTGATTGATCAGTATTCCCATAAAAATTTGTGAACGACATAGCGCCAATCCCTACCTCAGAAATATGGGGTCCATTTTGCCCAAGTTGGCGTCTTTTCATTTTTAGCCTTTCCTGTTATTTTTTTAATTAAAATCGAAACCTTCATACCGAGCTGAGACTACAGCATTTAATTTAGCTCTATATTTTTGAAATCCACCTACATAGGGCATAAATACTCTTGTTTTACCTTTGATATTTGCTCCTTGGTACCATGAATTTCCCATTGGATAAAGGGTATCATTAGCCACATCAGTAACATGTTTAACCCACAATTCTTCGGATTTTTTTAGGGGATTTATCATTTTATTTCCGTTTGACTCCATGTATTTTATGCAGTCTGCTATCCAATCTACATGTTGTTCAATCGATAAAATCATTTGGCTTTTAACACCTGGACTCTGGGGCCCAGTAACAAAAAAAATATTTGGGAATCCAGCAGTCATTAATCCTAAATATGTGAGGGGTCCATACTTCCATTTATCAGATAGATATTCTCCCTTGTGATTACAAATATTAATATTGTTTATAGAGCCAGTCATCGCGTCAAATCCCATGGCAAAAATTAGTGCATCTACTTTGTATTCAGTGCTACCAGCAACAACACCATTTTTTGTTATATTGCTTATTCCATTTTTACTTATATCGACCAAATTGACGTGCGGTTGATTAAAAATTTCATAGTAACCATTATCCAGCACTAGGCGTTTTGTGCCGATCGGGTGAGTTGTTGGGCATAACAACTCAGCAGTTTCCGTATCATGGACTTTTTCTCTTATTTTCTGTCTGACAAATTCACTCGCAAATTCATTTGATTCTTTATTAGTAAGCAAGTCATTGAAACTATAAAGAAATGAAATAGTACCGCCTTCTTGCCATTTCTCCTCAAAGATTCGATCTCTTTCCTCATCAGTTACCTCGAGTGCTGATTGGGTAGGTGGAGGGTATCCGCCTATGCCAAAAGGAGTTTCAAGAGCGGCGATTCGCCTTTGTCTGTACTGTGATTTATGGATTTTTACGGTATCTGGGTCGCTGTCATGATTTCTTCCTGGAAGGCTAAAGTTGGCGGTTCTTTGGAAAACGAATAATTCACTTGCTTGTTTTGCGACTTCAGGAGCTGTTTGGATTCCGCTTGAGCCAGTTCCTATTAATCCTACCCGTCTACCACTAAAATCAACTTTATTGATTGGCCAAAGGCCAGTGTGATACCAATTCCCCTCGAACGACTCAAGCCCGGCAAAATTAGGCATTTGTGGTTCAGAGAGGTTTCCGCTAGCTAAAACACAAAAATTACATTGAAAGATGCATCCGGAGTCAGTCTCTATTTTCCAAGTATTTTCGGTCTCGGTGAAGGAAGCCGCCATGACTTTCGTATCAAACAAAATATCTTTTCGCAAATCAAATTTTTTTGCAACAAAATTGGCATAATTTAATATATCGTTTTGTGCGCTATACTTTTCAGGCCATTCCCATTCTTGCTGCAAATCTTCGCAAAAGGAAAAAGAGTATTCAAGTGATTCGACATCACATCTACATCCAGGGTATTTATTCCAATACCAAGTGCCTCCGAGGTCACTGCCTTTTTCAATTACTTTAACTTTTAATCCCTCTCCTCGCAAACGATGCAATGCATAAAGTCCAGCAAAACCTGCTCCTACCACGATAACATCGTATTTATGGTCAATCTTTTTTAATTTTTCACTATTCATAAATATTATGAGAGAGTTTTTAATAAAAATTTTACTTGAGATTTCTCGCAAAAAGACTGAGCAGCCTTTCCCAATGTTGCTCTGCTGAGGCTTTTTCATATTTACCCTCTCTTTTGGGAAAGACGAATCCATGTCCTGTGCCGGGGTAAAGTTCAACACGATAGTTAATAGACGTTCCAGATAGATGCTTTTGCAGTGAATCGATCATCTCTTGCGGCGCATGTTCATCTGTCTCCGCATATCCAAAGTAGATTTCCCCTGAAATTTTGCCCGCTTGAAGGTGTGGTGAATCAGCTTTATCCGTCACTAGCGCAACACCATGTATCGATGCTATAGCTTTTAGCCTATTTGCTATCTGTGCAGCGGCGGCAAACGCAAACGGACCACTCATACAGTAACCAACACATCCCGCTGGTCCATCCTTTGCAGCACTGTTGTGTTTTGAGTGCTCCAGAAGAGTTTTACAGTCATTAACTATCATTGAGTTGGTAAGAGTACTCATATGCTCAAACATAATTTTTCGGCTTTCTTCAGTTCCGTCAATTTTGAAGCCTGGTGCAACTCTATAGTAAAGATC
Source organism: Pseudomonadota bacterium (assembly GCA_002704665.1). Classification (GTDB taxonomy): domain Bacteria; phylum Pseudomonadota; class Gammaproteobacteria; order Burkholderiales; family Eutrophovitaceae. Next base: position 5,024 of record PAHB01000009.1, on the reverse strand, counting down.
CGGTAACATGACGAAGTATCCCGTTGCCGCAATCCTTCTAGCCATGTCATGCAATTCCTCCCTCTTACCTGGTGCATCCATTAAAAACAAAATAACAGGATGTGGCCCATTCTCATCCGGATGAACAATGAAGGTATCCATCTCCCCATCAGAGGTGATAATATTTTGGTTTATCTCGATCATTATGCTTACCTTATATGTAGTATTAGTTTAGATATTTTAATTCATAATTATTAGATAGTTCAAACATGATGCGAATTGAATTGAAAAGTTGTTTTTCTGAAAAAGTCTAAGACATATTTTGTTTGATTTATTCTCCCGTAAACTTGGGGTTCCTTTTCTCAATGAAATGAGCAACTCCCTCTTTAAAGTCATCAGACTCAAAACTTGCCGGCATTTCGCTGTTTCCAACAAGCACGGATTGCTCTAGTGGTTGCATCATTGCTGAATAAACCTGTTTTTTCATTATGCGGACAGAACGAGGAGATGATAAGTGAGCTAACTCATTTGCATATTCGTTCACTTCCTTTATAAAATGATCTGTCGAAAAAACTTTATTAACAAGCCCCATAGCTTTGGCTTCTTGTGCCTCAATTTTACGAGCTGATAGTAAAAGGTCGAGTGCGTTTGCGTGTCCAACCAGTTTGGGTAAAATCCATGATATCCCGTGCTCCGCAATTAATCCACGTCTTGCGAAAGCTGTCGAAAAAACAGCTGCCTCTGAGGCGAATCTCATGTCGCAGTATAGTGCCATAATCAAACCCAGCCCGGCAGCTGGCCCATTAATGGCAGCTATTACCGGTTTTGCAATAGTAGGAAAATAGGTGTAACGCATTGAGAAATCAGCCGAAAGTTGTAAGCCGTTCGTTATAGCATTGTTGACTGCTCGTGTACTGTCTGATTTGGGTCCTAAGGCCCCTCCTTTTTCTTGCAAATTATTTAGATTGCCCATGTCGGCCCCAGCGCAAAAACCTCGGCCCTCTCCAGTTAGAATAATAACTGCTATGGCTTTATCTTGATTTGCCGTCGTCATGGCATGGTGGACTTCGTCCTCCATTTTGTGCGTCCAAGCGTTAAGCTGTTGTGGTCTGTTTAACGTGACCGTAGCTATTTTGCCTGCGACTTCATACTTAATTTCATCATAAATCATGATAAGTTTTCCCTTGATTTTTTACTTGAGTGAAAAAATGAATATAATCTATTTATACAAGACTTAACAGGCTGTGAAAAGATCTTATAAATTTTGTAGATGCCGTATACTTAGAGTTAATAGCCTATGTGCTAACAAGAAAACTAGTTTTTAGGAGCAAGCTTAATGGTAAAAGAAGTTATCGATACAGGAACTGATGTTCTGAATGCCAGTTTAGAGGCTAATGTTCTAACGATCATGATGAATCGACCGGAGGTTAAAAACGCTTTGACTTCAGAGATGTTATCTTCAATGGATTCAGTTCTTGCTGAGGCCGAGACGAACCCGGAAGTCAGATGTGTTGTATTGACGGGGGCTGGTAAGGGATTTTGTGCGGGTGGTGATGTTAAGGCGTTTGCGGCTCAGGCTTTGTCTTCGACAGAGAAGCCAATGGGGATAGATCAAAAAATTTATAAACAACGACTATCCCAACGAATGACATCAGGAAGACTTTATGAAATGCCTAAACCGACCATAGCTGCGATATCGGGGGCGGCGGCTGGGGCGGGATTATCCTTGGCATTAGCATGTGATCTCAGGATCATGTCAGAGGATGCGGTCGTGACCACGGCGTTTGCAAAGGTCGGCCTGTCAGGAGATTACGGTGGCACTTTCTTGCTTAGTCAATTGGTCGGGCAAGCCAAGGCGCGTGAGATGTATTTTTTATCAGATAGAATAGATGCAGAAAGTGCTTTGAAGGCTGGGCTTGTCAACTGGTTATGCCCCTTTGAGGAACTTGAAAGCAAAACAGTACAAATAGCGCAAAGATTAGCTTGTGGACCCTCCATAGCATATCGATATATGAAGGAAAACTTCAATCGAGCAATCTCAACCGGTGACCTCGTGCAGTGCATGGATCTTGAGGCTACTCACCATGTCCATTGCTTTGATACTGAGGATCATAAGGGTGCGGCGGAAGCGTTTACCCAAAAGAAAAAACCTATTTTTAAGGGCCGCTAGAAAAAATGCAAGGGAGTCCGAATATTTACCTTCGACAGATTTGCCTAGTAGCACGGGAGTTAGAACCAGTTTTGGATGGATTAACTAGGCTTCTAGAGCTTAGACCCTGTTACACTGATCCAGGTGTGGCGGAATTTGGGCTACATAATGTTTTATTACCGGTAGGCACTAATTTTTTGGAGATCGTCGCGCCTGTAAAGAAAAATACGGCTGCGGGGCGATATCTGGACCGTCGTAAAGGTGACGGCGGATACATGGTTATTTGTCAAGTAGCGACAAAAAAAGAGCAAGATTTAGTTCTTCAAAATGCTCAAAAAGCTGAGGTAAGAGTCGCGTGGCAATCAAATAACGAGGAATTTCATTGCATGCAGTTGCATCCCAGAGATATGGGGGGGGCTTTTTTTGAGGTTGATTGGGATGTGCAGAGTGACTTTTCCGGAAGTTGGCATCCGGCTGGCGGAGCAGGTTGGCAAGAGGATCACCATACTAGTAGCGTCCTTCGCGTCACGGCGGTAGGAATTCAAAGTGAACAGCCGCAGAAATTAGCATCGCATTGGAGTGCAGTAAGCGGAATTTCACTGGCACCCGATTCATCTGAGTTTGTTTTACCTTTTGCAAATGCTCACTTAAAGTTTTTTGCGACAAAAGATAATCGTGGGGCCGGGTTGGCTGAAGTTGATATTGAAGTTAAAAATATAAAGCGCGTCCTAAAAAAAGCGACAAAGAGTGAGTTCGTGTCTGGAGATAACTACGTTTACATTGGTGGAGTGCGATTTAATCTATCGCAGGCCGCTAATTAATAAATATGGAGAAGATAATAGATGAAGAAATTTCTAAGGGGTCAATAATGTCGACATCAGCCGTGCTAGAGAATATTACAAAAGAAGCAACAGTATGGCGGCATAAAATACACCGCCATCCCGAGCTTGCTTATGAAGAGTTGCGAACATCGGACCTCATTGCAGAAGTTTTGACTGATGCAGGCATCGAGGTTTTCAGGGGTATTGGCGGAACTGGAGTGATCGGCGTTCTTCGAAAAGGTGAGGGAAAAAAATCGATCGGATTGAGAGCGGATATGGATGCCTTACCTCTCTCTGAAGAGTCAGAGCTACCATATAAATCAGTCATTGATAAAAAAATGCATGCGTGCGGTCACGACGGACATACAGCTATGCTTTTGGGGGCAGCGAAATTGTTATCTGCATCAGAGGATTTTGATGGTACGGTCTATTTCGTATTTCAACCAGCTGAGGAGCACCTAGATGGAGCTTACCGGATGATCGATGATGGATTATTCGATATAGCGCCCGCGGACGCTTTTTTTGGAATGCATAATTGGCCTAGGTTGCCAATTGGGCATTTCGCTATACGTAAGGGGCCCATGCTCGCCTCTTTTGATAAATTTGATATTGTTGTGGAAGGCGTAGGGGGGCACGGGGCTTTACCTCATGAGGGCATTGATCCCATAGTCATTGCATCGCAGGTTGTGACAAGCTTACAGACAATAGTTAGTCGGGCTATCAACCCGATTGATTCAGCTGTTGTTAGCGTTACCCATATTAATAGTGGCGAACCATCCTATAATGTTATTCCAGGCAGAGCCGCGATGAAGGGTGCGGTTAGATCGTTGAATTCAGAAAGTCGCAAGAAAATACGATCAAAAATCTATCAACTTGTGAAAGGTGTGGTTGATGGATTTGGTGGAACCTTCAAAATTGATTACGAAGAAGTGTGTCCTGTTCTCATGAATAATCCGGGAGACGTATCTCACGCTGTAGCCGCAGCTATAGATGTTGTGGGGGCGGATCGAGTCAACGACCAAATTGATCCAGTTATGGGATCTGAGGATTTCGCGGCTATTCTTGAAAGCAAGCCGGGAGCCTATATTTTTATAGGGAACGGTGATGGGGTTGGATCGTGCATGGTACATAATCCAAAATATGATTTTAATGATACCGCTATTCCATACGGAGTGAGGTTTTGGAATCAATTAGTGAAAAATTATTTGTTAGGTAGTTAACCTTTACCTTCACATAACAAAACCTGAATTATAAAAAACAGTTTTTTCAAGTGGAAAAAAATAACCAATCAAGTAACTCGCCGGTAAATTTAGTCGATGAGTGTCCGGAGAACTTTGAAGACTGTTTAGCGTTGGCGGAAGCTCAATTAGAAGCGTGTGATTATAGGCTTGCTTGTTTTTATTTTGAAAGAGCAATTCTAATTAACCCGACTTGTTCAAGCACTCACAATGAACTTGGTCTTGCGTTAGAGCAGGAGGGCAGAATTAGTGAAGCCATGAGAAGTTATAAAGCAGGTCTTTTAGTTGACCCCCGTTTTGCAGAAGCTCACAATAATATAGGTAATCTTCTACATGCGGAGGGGAATTTAGAGGATGCTCTCAAAAGTTATAAAAAGGCACTAAAATATGATTCACTGTTAGCTCCAGCATACAACAATATTGGTAATGTAAAGCTTGAATTAGGACAAACAAAATCCGCAAAAAAAAACTTTCAAAGAGCGCTAGAGCTAGACTCTAAAATGACTGAGGCATACATTAATTTAGGTAATCTTTTTAAGGATTCCGGCGAAGCAAAGGAAGCGGTAAGACATTATAAAAAAGCTTTGAGACTTGACCCTGATGACTTAACTACTCAGCATAATTTAAATGCAATTTTAGGAAAAACAACCGAACGAGCTCCCACTCAATACGTAAAAGAGGTGTTTGATGATTATGCGGCTAGGTTTGAATCACATTTGGTTGACGAATTAGGGTATAAAATGCCTTTAATTTTACGAGAGACGGTCGACTCCTGGAGTAGGGAACAGCAATTTCAACAAGGTCTTGATATTGGCTGCGGTACAGGTATCTGTGGAG
>PAHB01000008.1 GCA_002704665.1 Pseudomonadota bacterium | reverse complement strand
TTTTTCCTCTATTTTTAAATTACCGGTTACGGTTACTTGGGATTCATTAGAAATTGTTTTAGTTTCCTTCGACCATAGTGGCCGATCATTATTTTGAGTATCACTAATGATAACTACAGCCAGTACTATATTTATAAGAATAATTATACCAAGTACTAATTTCTTCATCTCAACTGACCTATTTTGAGGAGTCCGTCGATTACTAAATGTTGATGCATTACACTTTGTTCTTTAAATGCACCGGCAATACGCCTAGCATGCCCCCCACAAAAAATAACTTTGGGCTCAACACCCCTCTGACAAGTAATTTGGGAGCGCAATTCCTTTACCGCACCTAAAACCGCTATTAAAATGCCGGTTGATATCGCATCGGGCGTATTTCTCGGTAATTGAACAATTCTACCATCCGGCACGCTGAGACTCGGAACTGTTTTGGATAGAGATGATTTCATCAAGTCAAAACCCGGCAATATTATCCCGCCTAAAAATCTACCATCACTGTAAAGCGTATCAATCGTCGTGGCGGTACCCAAAGATGCGATCAAACAATCTTTTCGATAAATATTGTGTGCGCCAATCAATGACGCCCATCTGTCAGCCCCCAACTTATCGGGTTCATCATAACAGTTAGTTACCCCGCAAGAAACGCTGGTAGCTTTAATAAAAAACGGAGTTAATCCCCATAATTCGTGACAAATTTCAATCAATTGCGCTTCTACGGCGGAACCAGCAACATTTGCAATCAATAAACGATCAGGTTTATCAAGCATTTTCCAACGGAAACTTAAATTATTTATATCACTAACAGCAACATCCCCGCTCGAAACTCGTCCTGATTTAAACTGTCCCTGCCACTTAAGCCTTGAGTTTCCAGAATCAACCACCATCAATAGGTCATTACTTTTCATAGCCTTCCTCACTAATAGCTCTAAGGCTTATGTCACCAATAGTAGCCTTGATAATTTGGTTGCCATCTTTGATTAGCAAGGCACCGGTATGATCGATACCGACTACCACGCCAACTTTTTGATCACCTTCTTTGATTGATAATTGCACCTTTTTCCCTTGGTAGTGATGTAGGTTCTCCCACTCTTTTTTTAAAACCATAAAGCCTTTGTTTTCATATATATCAATCACAGAATCGATATGTTTTATAATAGTTGCTAGGATTTTATTTCTATCAACTTCCATACCATCTTGAAACAAGTCTTCAACTGATAATAACCCTTCTCGTCCACTTCTTTTTTTTTGCCTAACATTTATGCCAATACCAATTATCACCAAACTTTTTTCTTTTTCAATCTTCCCAAGTTCGATTAAAATGCCTCCTACTTTTTTTCCTAGCCGCATAATGTCGTTAGGCCACTTTAAGGAATATCCCACCCCGCCCAAATCTGAAATGGCGCGAACCATTGCCAGCCCTACTACAAGTGAAAGCGCTGAAATGGATTTTTGAGGAACAGACAAGGTTTTCATTATGGAAAAAGTTAAGGAGTCCCCGATTCCGCTTAACCATTCCCTTCCCCTTCGTCCCTTACCATGAGTTTGGATTTCAGCTACCCTAACAACTGAATGACCCACCATATGAGCATTAGGATCATATGAGAGCAAATCCGAATTAGTAGACTTCGTTTGCTCAACGACCTGAATTTTGTACGCCTTTTTGAGAACCCCTATTTGCTGGTAAATTTTACTGCTATTCAACCAGTATACTGGGTGAACCAATTTATAGCCCCGGCACTCAGAGAACCGTATGGGAAAATTAAGCCTCTCAAGCTCTTTAATAGCTTCTAAAACATTCACTGGAGGAATCTGCAGTAACGTGGAGATTTGACCAATGCTTTGAAAAGCCGACGTATTTAGCGTTTTTGCAACAGATAATAGATGTTTATTCATATTTTTAAAAAGTATTATAAAACAACACCAAAGTAACTCGGATTAATTGTAAAATAAAAATCATGTTCTCTTTCCGTTATTTTTTTGTCGCTATATCTATAATTTTCTGGACTACCACTCCAGCAAATTGCAGTGAAGTAAATGTAACAGTTTTGACTGATAAAACTACCACGACAAAGGACTCATTGATAACTGTTGGTTTCAAAATGCAAATGGCCACCGGGTGGCACACCTATTGGAAAAATCCCGGAGAGGCTGGTTATTCCACTCACGTATCATGGAAACTGCCAGAAGAGGTTATAAAGTCAGAGATGAGCTGGCCGACTCCGGAAAAGATATATGTAGGAGATTTAGTAAATTATGGATTCAAAGACGAAGTTATACTAATATCTACGATTAAAATCCCTCCCAACTATCAGTCGAATACTATACAAATCAATGCTTTAATTAAATGGTTAGCATGTAAAGAAATTTGCATCCCTGGTGAACAAAAGGTATCCAAGGAAGTAAAAGTTGGAAATACTAACGAGTGGAACCTTACTAGCGCTGAGGAATTACAAATAGCACGAGGCATGGTGCCTCAACCATTACTCAAATCATTTGCCAAATCTTGGGTAACAAAAGAGTTCCTGCATATTAGAATAGATAAAGATGCTCTGCCCATGGTGAAAAAAATAACTTTTTTCCCAGAAACGCAAAACATCGTTGCTGAGGGATCTGAAACAATCATTGAAGAGGAGGAGGCTTGGTTACTGCGTTTAGACCTCATTAAGCAATCTTCAAAAATAAACGGCACAATACATGTCGACTCGAAATTTTATGATAATTCATACAGTAAAACGATAAAAATAAATGATAGAGACATATCCAGTGCTGCACCACTGAATAATGGTAATTCAACAAATTTAACAGAGATTTGGACTGCATTAATTTTTTCATTAATTGGGGGATTTCTTTTAAACTTTATGCCATGCGTTTTCCCCGTAGTTAGCATAAAAATTCTCGGTTTTATTGAAAAAGCCAATTCTGATGTCAATGCTATACGCCTCCAAGGAGGACTATTTGCGTTAGGTATATTGATTTCCTTTTGGATTATATTTTTCATCATGGAATTTCTGCTAATCCGTAATATCGAGGTAGGCTGGGGCTTCCAGCTTCAATCACCGATTATTATTATCGGTTTGATTTTTTTATTTTTCTTCCTGGCACTCAGCTTTTTAGATACATTTTCGTTCGGATCATCGATACAAAAAGCTATAGGACCAATTGCTAGTGAAAAAAATTACGCTGGTGCTTTCCTATCAGGACTCTTAGCAACACTTGTGGCAACGCCGTGCACTGCACCACTGATGGGTTCCGCGATAGGATTTTCAATAACCCAACCAATCATCACGAGCTTTACAATTTATTCCGGAATTGGAGTTGGAATGGCACTTCCTTACTTACTTCTTTCGTATAAACCTGATTGGCTTCGATTGTTACCTAGGCCAGGAAATTGGATGCAAACGATTAAGCAAGTGTTTGCCTTTCCACTTTTTCTAACTGTAGTTTGGTTAGTTTGGGTATTAGGACATCAAGTCGGATTAAATGGAGTTCTAAAGACTCTTATCGGACTTACTTTTTTTGGCGCCAGTCTTTTTGCGTATGGGAAAACTCAAGCAAACTCTGACACTCCACATAGAAAATCTATATATATAGTTGCAATAGTGTGTGTTGGCATATCAATTTTCGTTTCTTGGCCAAACTACTCCAAAAATAAAAATCTTGATAATACCAATCTTGTTAGCTGGGAAAAGTGGACTCCCGAGAAGGTACAATCAATTGCTAATCGTCCTATTTTCGTTGATTTCACTGCTGCATGGTGTCTAACATGTCAGTTTAATAAGAGAACGGTGCTCCGTTCTCGGGAAATTGAAGACCTATTTATTTCATATGATTTCGCACTGCTTACAGCAGACTGGACGAATCATGACCCTGCAATTTCGTTAGCATTGAAGAAATTAGGTCGACGTGGAATCCCAGTATATGTACTATATCCACCAGGCGGTGTTAAACCTATAATTCTTCCAGAAATTCTTACAAAAAAAATACTAATCAGTGCTGTTGAAGGCATGTTGCGATAGAAATACAATATAGCGGTAATTTGAGGAATTAACAAAATGTTAAACGAAATAAACAGTGGACTCATCATTCACGAAATAAAAGCTATTCCAATTTCATTCCCTATCGCAAAAAATAATCGCGTCCAACTAGGAATAGGTAATTCGATCAAAAACGATGCAGTAATCATTAAAGTTACTACAAAAAACGGAATAACGGGATGGGGTGAAGCCCATCATGGAAGATGTCCTGGCGCTATTGCGCATTTAGTAAACACTACCATAAAACTCCTAATCGAAAATAAAAATGCTAATGATATCGTTGATATTTGGCAGAAAATTTATCATAACCAACTTGCTAGCCATGGAATGGGAACTGCTGCATGCTTGGCGCTATCAGGTTTAGATCTAGCACTTTGGGATATCCGCGGCAAAGCTATCGGCTTACCTCTCTACAAGCTTTTAGGCGGTAATAAAAAAGAGGTGCCGTCTTATGCTGGTGGTATCGCCCTGGGTTACCAAGAACCTGATCAACTCGTCGAAGAAGCTAAACCTTTAATTGATTCTGGTTTTAAAGCTCTCAAGCTTCGACTTGGTCAAAATCTGAAAGCAGACGCAAGTCGATTAGAAACCGTTCGAGACTATTTTGGCGACGACATAACTTTAATGAGTGATGCAAACACGGCATACACGCTAGAAGATGTGCGAAATATAATGCCTATACTAGAAAGACTAAATATTAGTTGGCTTGAAGAACCCTTCCCACCTCATGATTACAGAAGTTACCGGGAAGCAAAACACATCGGACATGTACCTTTGGCTGCAGGTGAAAACCACTATACTAGATTTGAATTTAATCGTCTCATAGAGGATAAAGTTGTTAGCCATCTTCAGCCGGATTTATCCAAATCAGGTGGATTAACAGAAGTTATGCGAATTGCTAATCTCGCGTCTTCATGGAAAATACCAATCCATCCTCACACGTCGAAAACCGCACTAAACATGGCAGCATCGATTCATTTACTTTCGTCTATTGATAATGGTGGTTTTTTTGAAGCTGACGTTTCAAAAAATAATCTTTTCCGCGATTATCTTACAAAAGAGAAACCATACCAAATCAATGATAAAGGTATGGTGACAGCATTAGATAAGCCAGGGATTGGGCTCGAGGTTGACGAAACATTTTTAACGGAACATCCTGTTATTGAGGGTTCTAGCTACGTTTAATAGTGATAATAATTAGTTGCTATGAAAAAAAAAGGTGAAACGAAAAAAATATCGGGAGAGGTTAAAAAACCAGGGATAAACTTCATCCGAAATATTATTGAGAAAGATCTCAAAACGAATGCTTTTGCCGAGAGAAAATGGACTGGTAGTCCAGCGCCAGCATCTGAGTTTACAAATTACACTAACATAGATTCCGCAAGAATTCGCACTCGTTTTCCTCCAGAACCAAACGGATATCTGCACTTGGGACATGCTAAATCCATATGCCTTAATTTTGGAGTTGCCGAAAACTACAACGGAATTTGCCATTTGAGATTTGATGACACAAACCCGATATCTGAAGATGACAAGTACGTAAAATCAATTTTAAGAAGCGTGAAGTGGCTCGGTTTCGATTGGAAGCGTCAACTATTCTTTGCCTCCGACTACTTCGAATATTTATACTCTTTTGCTATCCTTTTTATTAAAAACGGTGATGCCTTTGTAGATTCAATGAGCTTTGACGAAATAAAAAATTATCGGGGAACATTAACAACGCCAGGAACTGACAGCCCTTTCAGATCGCGATCTGTCGAGGAGAATCTTGATATATTTGAAAAAATGCGACTTGGGGAATTTAAAGATGGAAGTCATGTTTTGCGTTTAAAGATCGATATGAAATCACCAAACATTAACCTCAGAGATCCTGTGATTTACAGGATTCGCCACGAAAAACACCACAAAACCGGGGGAAAGTGGTGTATTTACCCCATGTACGATTACACGCATTGTATATCTGACGCACTTGAAAACATAACCCATTCTTTGTGCACCCTCGAATTTGAAGATCATAGGGTTCTTTATGATTGGATCTTGACTAGACTCGTAAATTACAAGATTTTGGAAGATCCTCTACCAAAACAATATGAATTTTCTCGCCTTAATCTAACTCATGTAGTGCTATCCAAAAGAAAATTAATTCAACTTGTTGATGAAAAACATGTGGATGGATGGGACGATCCCCGAATGCCGACCTTGGAGGGGGTAAAACGCAGGGGATATCCACCTGAGGGCATTAAGCTGTTTTGCGAAAAAATAGGAGTGTCAAAATCCGATTCGCTTATTGACTATACACAACTCGAAGACTCCGTCAGAGAAATCTTAGATCAATCTTGTGACAGAAGATTTTTGATTCTTAATCCCCTGAAGCTCATCATAGAGAACTTTCCGAATGATTTGGAAGAAAGGTGTAACGCAACCAACCACCCGAAGGATTCCAAAAAAGGGGAGCGAGAAATATTGTTTACGAAGGAAATTTGGATCGAACAAACAGACTTTGAAAAAAATCCTCCCAAAGGATTTTTCCGACTATACCCTGGTAACAAAGTTAGACTCAAATACGGCTTCATTGTCGAGTGTACCGGTTATGATCAAGATGAGAATGGAAAAATACAAAAGGTTTTTTGCCGTTATTTCCCAGAATCCAAATCAGGTATATCAAAATCTAATACCGAAAAAGTAAAAGGAAATATTCATTGGTTATCATCGCGACACTCCATCAAGTGTAAAGTCAATTTGTTCGATCGACTTTTTCTCAGCGCAGACCCTCTTACAAAAAAAGATTTTTTAAAAGAATTAAATCCAAATTCAAAAACTGTCAAAACTGCTTTAGTTGAACCGAGTCTGATAAATACGCCCTTAGGAAAACAATTTCAATTTGAACGCCACGGATATTTTATTTTGGACTGCTTTGATGAGATAAATAATATGCCAATCTTCAATAGAACCGTCACACTACGCGACACCTGGGGGAAAAGGTCCAATGAAACAAAAGGGTCATAAACATTTTATCGATATTTTAGAAACCGAAGGTATAAAATTTCTATTCGGTAATCCAGGAACTACCGAACTAGCAATAATGGAGGCATTGGGTAATCAAGATAAGATACAATATGTCCTAGGCCTTCAAGAGGCTATCGTAGTCGCGATGGCTGATGGCTATTCAAGAGCAACCGGGAAACTTGCTGCTGCGAATGTTCATGTGGCGCCAGGCTTAGGTAATGCAATGGGGTCTCTATATAATGCCAAATTTCATGGCTCTCCACTGATCCTCACCGCAGGGCAGCAAGAACAGGGACATGGATTAATGGAACCTATGTTATACGACCCATTAGTTCCAATTGCCCAGCCAATGGTAAAATGGGCTATTGAAGTTTCTAGAGTCCAAGATTTAGAACGTATCGTACGCCGAGCTGCAAAAGTTGCTCTAACTCCTCCCACAGGTCCTGTTTTTATAAGCCTTCCCGGAGACATTTTAGATGATTATGTTGATGATCCACTTCAAGAACCTACCCGTATAAACACAGCTATTCGCCCTTCAAACGATATTTTAAATAAGTTGTCGAATAAAATTCTTGCAGCAAAGAACCCGGTAATTATTGTAGGACATGAAATAGCAAGCACAAATGCGCTTGACGAGGCAGGAAGGTTTGCTACTTTAGTAGGGGCTCCAGTATGGCAACAAACTGTTCCGCATGGAGCACATTTCTCGACTGACCATGAATGCTTTCAAGGGCACTTACCTCGTATTCAGGAGAAGGTAAAACAAATTTTAGAACCGCATGATTTGTTAATTGTAGTTGGCGCAGATGTTTTAAGAATGTCAGTAATGAGCAAAGTCGATCCTCTTCCGAGGGGGATTCCAATTGTACATATTTCGGAAAGAGATTGGGAAATTGGCAAAAACTATCCGACCGAGATGGCAATTAACGCAAATGTGAAGGAAACTCTGAGAGCTCTCATACCACAAATTGAACATAATCAATGTGCAGTATCAAAAAACAATGCAAAAAAACGTGTAGAAAAATATAAAGAACTCAATTGGAAACAAAATAAAATAATTTTAGCGTCTAAACTAGCGCATCATCGAAATACTAAATTTTTTCATCCTGAACGTCTAATGATGCTTATTGGCGATCACGTTTCAAAAGATGCAGTAATAGTTGAAGAAGGTCTAAGTTCTACCTCTACTCTCCTCAGCTTTTTGCCCATTTGCAATTCGGATCGTTTTTTTGGTTTAGCGTCTGGGGGTATTGGATTTGCGGCTGGTGGTTCAATTGGAATTAGTCTTGCGACAGGCGCTAGACCGATAGTTGCTATTATCGGGGACGGAAGCATCATGTATTCAATTCAAGCACTTTGGACAGCAGCCCACTTAAATCTTCCGATCACATATCTAGTTCTAAACAATGAGGGATATGAAATATTAAAGCAAAGATTACAATCTTTCAGGGGAACTCAAAACTTTATTGGTATGAACCTAAATGACCCAGCAATCGATTTTACCTCTCTGGCTCAATCGATGGGAGTGCCCTCTGTGCGAGCAAACAGTGAAGAGCATATATGTCAAATATTAAAAGAGACAAGTGATAGGAAAGGGCCCTTGTTAGTTGATATTCATATGGAAATATCTACAAAAAATTGAAAAATCTAAATTAATAAAAATCGACCAAATTAACTTTTTATCGATTTATCCTTGCGGCATTTAACTTGTCTTCGATGTGACAGTTAATTCATTTATCTTTTCATTTTCCATTGCCGACAATTGAATTGTTGTAGTAGGAAAGGCAATTTCAGCTTTATGTGTGGTGATAATCTCCGAAATTTGTAAAAGCGTTTTTTCTTTTATTTCATGAAATAGCTTCCAATCAGTAGTATGGGTATGCGCATAAATAAAAAAATCAACCGATGATGGTCCAAATTCATTCATGTTAACCATCAAGGTTTGATCCGAGTCTATATCGCTGCTTTGATTCAAAAGATCTTTAATTTTACCAAGAATAATTGGCAGAACATCCACATCGTCATAACGCACTCCAATAGTTTCATATAACCGACGGTGGGTCATGCGAGATGGGTTTTCCACAGTGATAGTTGTAAAAACTGCATTTGGAATATACAGAGGCCTTTTATCAAAAGTACGTATAACCGTGCGCCTCCACCCTATATCTTCTACCGTGCCTTCTATTTCTTTTTCGGATGACCTAATCCAATCCCCGACTTTAAAAGGTTGATCCAAATACACGGTCAGTCCGCCAAAAAAATTTGCAATCATATCTCTAGCAGCCATACCTACGGCTATTCCACCAACTCCTCCAAAAGCTAATAATCCAGCTATATTTATACCCATGGTTTGCAATACCACCAGCCCTGAGGTAATTATTACAGAGGCCCTAAATAACTTACCAAACAAAGAAACCAAAGTTACATCAACACTTTGTTTCTTCGCTGCTTTATAGCTAATATATCTTGATTCGTAGCTTTTCGAAAATCTTATAGAAAACCAAGTGATGAGAACTATTATTCCAAGATCCCTAACACTACCCACAGCGTCAAAGATAGGGGATTGCGTCTTTTCCCCAACGATATAGCCCGCGAAACATATGCCTAACAGCCAAACCATCCATTTTGTCGGGCCAGTCAACGCCTCAATAAGAATATCATCAAGGATATTATCCGATAAGCTTGCTTTATGTAAAAAATGACGCAGTAGTTTATTCACTATTACAGCAGCTACCAACGTCAGTGCAACAACACAAAATACTTGGAGCACCCAAATATACTTTTCGAAAATCTCTTGAAACACCATTGAATATTTCCGTAAATTAAACAATTGAGAACCAAACTACTCTAACGAACTAGAATACATTAGACTAAGGCTTTTTAAAACCTCAGATATATCAATAAAACCCTGGGTTGTATAAAATAGCAAAGAGTTAACTATAAAAATATTGTTTTTAAATTAGGGGAGAGTTATGGCAAGTCAAGAAAATAGGGTAGCTATCGTTACCGGAGCCGGCACAGGGATTGGGGAAGCTGCAACTATCGAGCTGTATAAAGACGGCTATGACGTTGTGTTGGCTGGTCGTAGGATAGAGAAACTTAACGACGTAATTGCGAAACTATCCATTAAAAATAACAAGGCCACGGCAATTGTTTGTGATGTTTCAGATCCTAATTCTGTTTCCATGCTTTTTAAAGAAACGAAAAAAATGTTTAATCGTCTAGACGTCCTGTTCAATAACGCGGGAATTAGTTTAGGAGGGCGTATTGAAAAAATTAATATAGTCGATTGGAAAAAAGTAGTTGATATAAATCTTAATGGAATGTTTTTTTGTACTCAAGAAGCTTTCAAAATAATGAAAAACCAGAGCCCTATAGGTGGACGTATTATCAATAACGGATCAATATCCGCCCATGCTCCTAGGCCACATTCTGCGCCATATACCACCACAAAACATGCTGTAACCGGCCTAACGAAAAGCACTTCTCTTGATGGGCGTGAATACAATATTGCGTGCAGCCAAATTGATATTGGTAACGCTTTAACTCCACTAGCAGCGAGAATGGCAAAAGGTGTTCCGCAAGCTGACGGATCAATAAAAGCAGAAGCAATGATGGACGCCAAGAAGGTCGGTGAAGCCATATTACAAATGGCAAATCTACCGCTAGATACTAATATTCAATTTATGACTATAATGGCCACAAAAATGCCCTACATAGGGCGTGGTTAATTTTTTTATGCCTTTATAGATTTAAAACGGATTCTTGTCGGTCGCACAAAGTCTTCTCCAAGTCGCTTGAGTTTGTCGGCTTCATACTCTTGATAGTTGCCTTCAAAAAAAGTGACCTCTGAATTGCCTTCGAATGCTAGTAAGTGCGTGCATATCCTATCTAAAAACCATCTATCATGCGAAGTCACTAAGATACTACCCGCAAATTCAAGAAGAGCATCTTCGAGCGCCCTTAGGGTTTCCACGTCAAGATCATTCGAAGGCTCGTCTAAAAGAAGAACATTAGCTCCTTTTGCCAGAGTAATCGCCAAGTGTACTCGTCCCTTCTCTCCACCCGATAAATTCGCGACCAATTTTTGTTGGTCTGCTCCCTTAAAATTAAAGCGGCTGACATAAGCCCGCGATGACATTTCAAACTTTCCAACTTTTAACAAATCTTGTCCGTTTGAAATAACCTCCCAAACACTTTTTTTTGGATTTAGAATGTCACGACTTTGGTCAACATAAGCCATTTTTACTGTCGGGCCTATTTTTATTTCCCCGGCATCGGGTGAATCTTCCCCAGTGATCAAGCGAAACAAAGTTGTTTTGCCAGCGCCGTTCGAACCAATTACGCCGACAATAGCTCCTGGTGGAATAGTAAAATTAACTTGATCAAAAATAAATTTACCGTTGTAGCTTTTCGAAATATTGTTTAATTGGATGACATTATTACCTAATCGCTCAGCAACGGGTATAAAAATTTCTTGAGTTTCGTTTCTTTTTTGATATTCGTGGGACGAGAGCTCCTCAAATCGACTAATTCGGGCTTTACTTTTGCCCCGACGAGCCTTCGGATTTTCCCTTAGCCACTCTAGTTCTTTTTTTATAGTTTTACTTCTAGCCGACTCTCGTTTTTCCTCTACAGATAAACGCTGATTCTTTTGATTTAACCAAGAGGAATAATTTCCTTTCCAAGGAATTCCTTGCCCGCGGTCTAATTCTAAAATCCACTCAGCAACATTATCTAAAAAATAACGATCATGGGTAATAGCCACTACTGTGCCACGGAAGCGATGCAAAAACTGCTCTAACCAATCAACACTTTCTGCGTCTAAATGATTTGTTGGTTCATCTAACAAAAGCATGTCGGGAGACGATAGCAGCAACCTACACAGTGCGACACGTCTTTTCTCACCCCCCGATAGATTTTCAATATGTGTATCCCAATTTGGTAATCTTAAGGCCTCTCCGGCCACTTCCAACTGGTCTTCAACATCTAAACCTGCTGAGTTTAAAATTTCCTCTAACTTTGCTTGCTCTTCTGCCAATTCATCAAAATTAGCATCTGGCTCTCCGTAAGCCTGATATATCCACTCTAGCTTTTTTTTCGCCTCAAAAATTTCGAATAAACCCTCTTTTACTGTCTCTTTAACAGTTTTACCCAAATCTAAGTTTGGTTCCTGTGAGAAATGTCCTACTCTCAAGTTGGTCATTGGTTTTGCTTCACCTTCAAACTCCCTCTCAATCCCTGCCATTATATTAAGAAGAGTCGATTTGCCAGACCCATTAATACCAAGAACGCCTATTTTAGCTCCCGGAAAAAACGACAAACTTATATCTTTAAGAATAGCTTTTTTGGGGGAAACTATTTTACCAACCCGATTCATAGTATAAACGTATTGGGCCATTTGTTTTTTCTCTCCTGTGTTTTCTATGCCACCCTAAGGGATTGTTTTACCCGCTAATTCATACTCGAGTATCAAGTTTTTTACCAATTCATTGGTACCTAATACTGACTGAATATTCCCGACTCCTTGCCCCGCTCCCCAAATATCTTTCCACGTCTTTAGCCTTTTTCTTTTTTCCCCAAAATCCATCAAACTTTTATCTCCTGTCATGACATCTTTGGGATCAAGACCGGCGGCGATAATGCTTTTGAGTAAATAATTTCCATTGACCCCGGTAAAAAAAGGCGTATACAAAATATCTTTCGCATCGCTATCAACAATCATTTTTTTATATGCATCCACTGCTCTTGCCTCTTTGGTGGCAATAAATCTAGTCCCCATATATGCAAAATCAGCGCCCAACGCCTTACACGCTAAAATGCCAGCCCCATCAGTGATCGCTCCTGAAAGTGCAATCGGTCCATTAAAAAATCTTCTTACCTCTCTCACGAAGGCAAAAGGATTTAGGGTTCCCGCATGCCCTCCTGCACCCGCCCCTACTAAAATAAGGCCATCAACACCTGCATCTATTGCTTTTTTAGCATGCTTGATAGAAATTACATCATGAAACACCAAGCCACCGTAGCTATGAGTCTCTCTAACAATTGCTCCGGGCTCACTCAGGCTTGTAATAATGATTGGCACTTCATGCTTGACGCAAGCCTCCATATCTTGCTTCAACCTTTTATTCGAAGCATGAATTATCTGGTTAACGGCGAACGGCGCTACTTTTATTTCCGGTTTTTCCTTTTTAAACTCTTCGAGACTTCTCTTTATTTTTAATAACCAAAGGTCAAGCTCTTCAGCCGGTCGAGCATTTAACGCGGGAAATGAGCCTATAATACCGGCTTTGCACTGAGCCACCACCAAATCGGGATTACCAATAATAAAAAGTGGCGCTCCGATAACCGGAAGAGCTAAATTTTCTTTTAATTTCTTAGCAAGAGACACGCTAAACCTTATTTAGTGCCAAATGATAGCCGGAAAACCTACGCAAAAGCTGCTTCCATTGCCTTACGGCACTTTACCGCGGTGTTGGTCTCATCGATAACAACATCCTCCCAACGGATAATCTCGCCAATTCCAACCGAGTTCTTTAGCTTCCAACCTTGCGCGAGACCCAGTGGAAGCGCGTTAATACTAATCGACTCTTTGGCTGGGGAAAGTTGCCCCACAACGGTGTAGCCTCCTTCACCGTCTAATATTTCACCTGCCTTTAAATTTCTTTTAGCCTCCGCCACCACATCGGCATTAAAATATGTAGCACACCCTGTAGATTCATTTCGAATTCCTATCGAAGCCACCGAAATTCCCACCTCAAGCCCAATCAAGTGCCATCTTTTATACATACAGCCATATCGACCTGACGAGTCAGTAAGGGTATGATATTCCCCAAAACAACGTTTTACATATTCCGATCCGCTGTCGAATACAACCCAAACCCCTTGGCGAATATGGTAGGGAATTTCCGTTCCGTCAGGCCTTAGCGATGAAATAACTTCAACCTGTCCATCATGGGAAAGCATTCCTCCTTCAGATTTTAACCGCATCAAGTTAGGAATATCCTCAACGCTACCCGAAGGGAAAACCAGCCCTCCTGCAGCCGGTCTCAAATCTGAAGCGTTACAAACAGCCGTGCTTTCTATTGCCGGTTTCGAGCCATCTAGAAAAGAATTAAACATTTTCGGGTTCAGTCCACCCAGCTTGGCATCTTCCTCCGTTACTCCCCAGTGATCCCAAACTGTCTCCGGTGTAGATTGCTTGTACTGCGGAAGCCACTTATGTCCCCTACCCGCTGCCTTTACATTAAAGCCCGAGGCTCTTGCCCAATCTACCAATTCACATATAAGGGCGGGTTGATCACCATAGGCCAAGCTATAAACCACCCCGGCAGTGTCTGCCTTCTGCTTGAGAAGAGGACCACAGAACACATCCGCCTCAACAGTAACCATTACGATATGTTTACCGTGCTCTATCGCCTCTAATACGTGGCTGACTGCAGCCATAGGACTCCCGGTCGCCTCGATTATAATATCTATATCGGGATGTTGAACTAATTGCTCCCAATTATCTCCAACAAAGGTACTTCTCTTAGAAATCGCGTCATCAAGACTCACTGCACCATACTGTTGCTCCGGCCAACCCACTTTACTAAGGTTATTCCTGGCGTTATCAGGTAATAAATCAGCTATTCCTGCTAAATGAATCCCTGGTGTTTTTGGGATTTGAGCAAGATACATTGTCGCAAACTTACCGGCCCCGATTAATCCGACCCTAATCGCTTTGTCACTTTCATCCAACTGGGATAACTTACGGTATAAATTCAATTTTCCTCCGATTAGGTTAAAACGGTGTTATCTTCCAAAGCCCAAGGAGTGGGAACCTCAACACTCCCATCCAAAAGGCAGTCATCTTTCAAACACTCTATTGCCTTAAAATCCCTGTGGGCTCTGTATTCGGCCCTCTTGTATTGTCTGATGTGGTTCGTAACAGCGCAAAGACTAAGGTAGACAGTTTTTCTATGCCAAGGAGAAAGATTAGGGCTAGAGCAGTGCACCATACATCCATGAAAAACAACTGCCGTGCCCGCTTTTCCTTTCGGTGCAACGATTCCGCCACGTTCGACGAGCTTTGTAACGGTCGCTTCGTCGCAGCACCAAAGCGGATAATTAGTCGTAGAGGTATCATGAAAGGCGTCAAGTACACCTTTTTTATGACTACCCGGTATAAACATTAATGGACCGTTGAATTCATTAACCTCATCCAGAAATATTGCAATATTCATCGCCCGAGCCTCTGGCATATCATCATCATTTTTCCAGGTAGCGTAATCCTGATGCCACTGCCAAACCTCTCCTTTGAAAGCCGCCTTGCCGTTTATTTTAAATTGGTGCATGTAAACTTGTTCATTTAAAATCTGCACAACGGGGCCAACCAGCCTAGGATGTTTTGCCAGCTTGGCATAAGTTTTATTGTAAAGATGTGTTCCAAAAGCTGTTCTAACTTCTTCACTATTTTTTTCACGAGTAACTTCGGGCCGGTTCTCCTTGTATATTGAAGGCACCTCAGCATTTAGGATTTTTATCTCCTCTGTAGAAAAAAGATCCGGGAGTATCAGATATCCGTCGCGATCGAAAGTCTCTAACTGCTCTCTAGTTAATTTCATTTGTTATTTCACTCCCCTCTTCATGGTGGTTTCACCTACCCCTAAAACCATTTTAGATATAAAATATGTGGAGAGCAACTTGATTTTGTGTAAATCGGAGCAATCTCGCTGGGTATCACCTCTTTTAAATATTTTTTGCAATAATGAAATCTACAAACACCACATTTTTAAAAAATTATGAAGTATCTGAATATCTTATTACTGATGTACAGTTAGATGTAAGCATTTCTGAAAATGATACCACCGTAGCAGCAAAACTAAAAATTAAAGCAAATCCAGATCACCCAAAACCTTCGGGAACTATTTTCCTCAACGGCTCGCAATTAACTTTAGTCAGTGTTGCAATAGATAATAGTCTTTTAGCCAATGATAAATATCAACTCAAAGATGACATATTAATAATTCCAGAAATTCCCGAATCTTTCGTCCTTACAACTATAGTAAAAATAAACCCTCATTCAAACTCCTCTCTTTCGGGTCTCTACGTTTCAAAAAATGGATACTTCACGCAATGTGAGGCAGAAGGTTTTCGTCGTATTACGTATTTTCTAGATCGACCCGACATCATGGCGATATTTACAACTAAGATTACTGCAAATAAAAATGATTATCCCACTTTGCTTTCAAATGGGAATCTCGTTAAATCAGGGGAAGAGGGGGATAATCACTGGGTTATTTGGAAAGACCCTTTCCCAAAGCCTTGTTATCTTTTTGCCATGGTCGCCGCCAATTTGAGCGTTCTTGCGGATACCTTCATTACTCTGTCTGGTCGATTAATAAAATTAAATATTTACGTGCCACACGGCCAAAAAAATAGGTGTCAATTTGCAATGAACGCTCTTAAAAATGCAATGAAATGGGATGAAAATAATTTCGGGTTAGAAATAGACCTAGACCAATACGCAATTGTCGCGGTAGACGATTTCAACATGGGCGCGATGGAGAATAAGGGGTTA
>PAHB01000007.1 GCA_002704665.1 Pseudomonadota bacterium | reverse complement strand
TTTTTCAAGCCACTCCTTCCATGCGACCTTAGATACTTCGTTAAAAATTCTTTTTCCTAATTCGCCGGGAAACGGTTGGCTCTCTAGACCCTCTAGATTTTGTTTGAGTTTAATACAGACGACCATTCTCATAATATTTTTTTTGAAAGAGTTTTTGAATTTCTGCCGTTATTGTACATCGCTAGCCTCTTCCGTGGAAGTTGGCTTAACTTTTTTTCTGAAAATCCGTGTTGGATAAACCAATGGCTAGATTGGGTTGTTAAGGCGAATATTTCGGGCACTTTGTTTTCTTTACATATTTTTTCAATTTTTTTTAATAGTTTTGTTCCTCCCCCAGCATCTCGGTATGATTTATGGACAGCCAGACAGGCGAGTTCACCTATTTTTTCTTCAACAAAATTATGGAGTGCGGCGCATCCCACAACAGTCTTGTCATGTTCTAAAACTATGAAATCTAGAATGGCAAGCTCTACTTCTTCCCTAGTCCTTATTGTAAGTATCTGCGTTTCTTGAAGTGGTTTTATTAACTCAAGGATTATATCGATATCTGAAGGCGTAGCCCGCCGGACTGACTCGGTCGAGCTTTTAGTAACTAAGATTCCCATGCCTTTATGAGTGAAAAGTTCCGTGATGAGTGCGTCACTATCTCCCTCGTTAACAACATGAACTCTATCGACGCCGGAGTTACAAGCTTTCACCGCTGATTCTAAAATTGGGGCCAAATTTGTTGATAGAGTGCCGCTATCAATAATAGTTTTGACGTGTTCAGCGTACATTTCTCTAATTTGTTGAAAATGACGGTCTTCAAAGTGTAAAGGCTCCGTTAGGAAAATGAGCTTGTCCGCCCTGAGACTAATTGCTGCGTTAACTGCAATATCCTCCTTATTTAGTAGAAACATTTCCCCTGTAGAGGAAAAACCCATTGGGGACAAAAGTACGATTTCTTCATTCTGTAATTTGTCGCTTATCGCTTCCACGTCAATTTTCCTAGTCTCTCCTGCATACAAAGTGTCGACCCCATCAATTACCCCGACTGGTCGAGCAAAAATAAAGTTACCTGAGGATACCCTGATATTACTCCCCTCCATTGGGGAGTTTGGTAGCGTAGTTGATAATTTGGCTTCGAGCTCTAACCTAATTTTTCCAGACACTTCCTGAGCTATTGACAACATTGTCTTATCAATAATTTGATGATCTCGCACAAAATGAGACGATATTTGTTTCTTCTTGGACAGACTACGAATTTCTTTGAGCGAGCCGTGAACAAGAACAATCTTGATGCCAATGCTAGTTAAAATATTAAGGTCATGAATAAAGCTCATAAAGTTTGGGCTATTCACTAGAGACCCATCAAAAGCAAACACGAACGTTTTGTTTTTGTGCATACGAATGTATGGCGCGGCTGTGCGAAACCACTCGACTAGATGTTTATTCGTTGGGACTTCCATGACGTTGAAATTACAGCCTTGGTTACTTTGGGGTCATTCTGATGGCGCCATCTAGTCTGATAGATTCGCCGTTCAACATTGAATTGCTAAATATATTCGAGACTAACTCAGCAAACTCCGCCGATTTGCCTAGTCTTGACGGAAAAGGAACTTGTTTTCCAAGCGAGTCTTGCACCTCAGGTGGCATTCCGGCCAACATTGGTGTTTCAAAAATTCCTGGCGCAATTGTCATGATTCGAATTCCACTTCGAGCTAAATCTCTTGCTATTGGCAATGTCATTCCTACAATACCTCCTTTAGAAGCAGCATAAGCGGCTTGTCCTATTTGACCATCATAAGCTGCAACAGAGGCAGTATTTACGATTACACCACGTTCTCCTTTTTCATTTGGTTTTGCTTGAGCCATTGAGGTTGACGCCACACGTATCATGTTGAACGTGCCGATCAGGTTTATGGTTATAACTTTTTGAAAGGAATCTAGCCGGTGAGCACCACTTTTACCGGTAGTCTTTTCCCCAATTGCTATACCAGCACAGTTAACCAATCCATGTATTGCTCCAAAGTGAGATAGGGTTGTCTCTACGGTTTTGTCTGCGTCGTCAGGATTAGACACGTCACAATGTTGATAAAGAGCCTGAGAACCGAGTTTTTTCGCTATTTCATGACCATATTTTTCGTTAATATCGGCAATCAACACGTTGCCACCTTGGTTCACTATTAATTCAGCAGTTGCAGCCCCTAAGCCTGAAGAACTTCCTGTAACGATTACGGTGCTATTTTTAATTTCCATTTTTTTTCCCTAAAGTTATCAATAGTCACAATTATATCTAGCATGATGTTATAAGTCGCCCCAAACCGATTGAATTATCGACATAGCCGCTATTCCGGCAGTTTCGGCTCGTAGGATCCTCGGACCCAAGTTTGCTGGAAAAAATCCTTTGTCAATTGCAATTGCGATTTCAGTCTCAGTGAAACCGCTTTCTGGTCCGACGAGTAAAATTATGTTTTTTTGAGAGATAGGGAGACTCGAAATAGTTTTTTTTGCGGTCGGATCTAAAATGAGTCTGACTTTTTCCGAGGTATTGGAATTATCGAGATTGTTTAGCCATTCTTTTATATTGATAGGCTTTGAGATGCTAGGAACAACACTTCTTCCACATTGCTCACATGCCGCGCACGCTAAATTGTGCCAATGTTCCATTTTTTTGTTGAACTTATTGTCGCTTAGTTTGATATTTGATTTTTGAGTGAACAAGGGAATAATTTTACTGACACCTAACTCTACTGTTTTTTGGATTGTGAAATCCATTTTATCCATTCTTGTAAGAGCTTGTCCTATTGTTATATTTAACGGAGATTCTCGGTTTTTATCAATTGTTGTAATTAATCGAATTTCTACTAATTTTTTTCCGAGGCTTTCAATACAAGCTTTAAATTGATTTCCCAAACCATCGAAAATAATTAGTTCAGAGTTTTCTTTCAAACGAAGCACATTTTGAGCATGATGACTGGCCTTAGGGGATAAAAAAATCAAGTTTGTAGCCCCATTTATATTCGGACAAAAAAATCGGTGTAATTTTTTCTGTTTTTGCATTTAAGGAGTCTATACCTGGGTAATTTTTTTTGCTGGGTTTTAATAAAGTTTTAACTGTCGTGACTTCTATAAGCGTTACTGCTAGGCTGGAGCTACAGTTCCCATAATCTTACAAGATGGTGTGAGAGTTAATGATAAAAGAAATAAAAGAAGCAGTTAAAATGGTTTCGACTGAGGAAATTATGCCACATTTTTCAGAAGGAAAATTTGGAATAAAACCTGATGGAAGCCTGCAGACTTCCGCAGACTTGGCTGCCCAAAAAAAGCTTCAAAACATTTTACAGGATATATATCCTGCACCTTTTTTGGGAGAGGAAATGTCGACCTTTGAGCAAAAAAGACTTTTGAGTTCAGCAAATGAATTTTTATGGTGTGTCGATCCCATAGATGGAACTTCAAATTATGTTAATGGTATCCCCTATTTTGCCGTTTCTGTGGCATTAATGAAAAAGGGGCGCACTTTAATAGGTGTGGTTTACGATCCTGCTAGAGAGGAAATGTTCTCAGCTGAAGTCGGCGGTGGTGCATACCTAAATGGGGTGGAGTTGCTACAACGTAGAAAAGTAAAAAGTATAGATCATGCTATTGCTCAAATCGATTTTAAGAGATTACCCCCTAAAATTAGTGAGGTTCTTCTCTTGAATCCCCCTTACAGATCTCAGAGAAATTTTGGCGCCGGAGCTCTTGAGTGGTGCTATCTGGCTTCCGGTAGGTTTGATATATATATTCACGGATCGCAAAAAATCTGGGATTATGCTGCTGGTTCTTTGATTCTTTCAGAATCGGGTGGATGTTTGAGAACCTTAGGGTACGGAGATTTTTGGCAAGATCCGTCGTGGTCAAAAAGTGTCGTGGCAGCAAACAGGCCAGAAATGTTTGACGCATGGGTATCTTGGTTAAAAAATATGGACTCTACAATAATTCAATAGCTTTCTGCTGTTTAATCTTGACCCTTCAAAACTTACTGGGGTATTGTGTAAGACTTTTTTTATTTTACCAGCAGCCATAAGGCGAAAATAAGATGGATCCGACAACAGCGTTTACAGAAAGTTTAACAGGAGCCGCGATGGTTCCTAAGTGCCTAGCCGATGAAGGGGTTAAGTTTGTTTTTGGGTATCCCGGTGGGGCGGTGTTACCAATTTACGATGAAATACAAAAGCAAAGTGCAGTTAAACACATTTTGGTGAGGCATGAACAGGCAGCAGTTCACGCAGCTGACGCTTATGCGAGATCTACAAATCATGTGGGAGTTGCTTTGGTTACGTCTGGCCCTGGGGTTACCAACGCAGTCACAGGTATAGCTACCGCGTATATGGACTCAGTGCCGATGGTTATTATATCGGGACAAGTGCCTACCCATGCTATCGGGCAAGATGCCTTCCAAGAAGTGGATGCAGTTGGAATTACTAGGCCGTGTGTAAAACACAACTTTTTGGTTAAAAATGTTGATGACATCTCTATAACGATAAAAAAAGCGTTTCATATTGCTTCCACTGGAAGACCGGGACCAGTTTTGGTAGATATCCCCAAAGATATAACCACCATCAATGGGAAGTATTTCTACCCTAAAACAGTTGCTATTCGCTCGTACGACACGGTCGTCAAAAATGATGTCTCGGATGAGATTATAGATAAAATTGTTTCCTCCTTGCTTCGAGCTAAACGCCCTATGATCTACACCGGCGGCGGAGTTATATTTAGCGAGGCTAGTCAAGAGTTAGCCGAGTTGGTTCGGGCTCTCGGCTATCCATGTACGAATACATTGATGGGACTAGGGGGTTATCCTGGCACCGATCCCTTATTTCTAGGCATGCTAGGTATGCATGGGACTTATGAGGCGAATATGGCGATGCAAGAGTGTGATGTACTGTTTGCTGTTGGGGCTCGTTTTGATGACAGGGTCATTGGGAACCCAAAACATTTTTACAGAGAAAGTAGAAAAATAATTCATTTGGATATTGATCCGTCGTCTATTTCAAAAAGAGTTACCGTCGATTTGCCAGTGGTGGGTGATGTAAAAACGACTCTTCGTAAAATAATCGAAAAACTTGGCAAGATGAAAACTTTGCACAAAGAAAGTGGCGCGATTGATGATTGGTGGATACAGATCGAAAAATGGCGAGGCCGTAAATGTCTCTCCTATGATCAAACCAGCGATATTATAAAACCTCAAATGGTGATTGAAAAACTGTACGAGCTGACCTGCCACCAAAAGGAGGTGTTTGTAACATCTGACGTTGGTCAGCACCAAATGTGGGCAGCTCAATTTTATAAATTTGACCAACCTCGACGCTGGATTAACTCCGGAGGATTAGGAACTATGGGGGTGGGCCTTCCTTATGGTCTTGGAGTGCAATTGGCTCATCCCGATGCCACAGTATTATGTGTCACGGGAGAGGCAAGCATTCAAATGTGTATCCAAGAGTTATCTACGGCGAAACAGTATAATCTTCCCATAAAAATTATTAATCTTAATAATCGGTATATGGGAATGGTAAGGCAGTGGCAAGAATTTTTTCATGAAAATCGATACGCTGAATCCTACATGGAGGCCTTGCCAGACTTTGTTAAACTAGCCGAATCCTATGGCCACGTTGGCATTAAAATCGACCGCCCAGCCGATATCGAGGGGGCTCTAAAAGACGCTTTGGCAAGGAAAGATGAATTGGTGTTTTTGGATTTTATAACAGACCAAACAGAAAACGTTTATCCGATGGTTCCCGGCGGAAAGGGACTTTCGGAAATGATCTTGGTTTAATGATTGTGGAGAGGAGAGATCCAAGGCACGTAATTTCTTTGATTCTTGAAAATGAATCTGGCGCGCTCTCGAGGGTGTCAGGTCTTTTTTCGGCTCGCGGATACAACATTGAATCACTTACGGTTGCTCCGACTAACGACCCCACCGTATCAAGGATGACAATTGTGACCCGAGGGTCTGATGAGGTCGTGACTCAGATAACAAAACAATTAAATAAATTGGTAGATGTTATTAAATTGGTAAATTTAACCGAAGGTGGGCACATAGAGAGAGAGCTTCTTCTTGTCAAATTGCGATCACTAGAAAATAAAAACGAGGACACTAAAAAATTAGTTGAAGAATTTAACGCCCGATTTCTTGACACCGTTAATTCGGACAAAACCTACATCATTGAGCTTACAGGCTCTGGAGCGAAGCTTGATGATTTTCTTGATCGGGTTGATGAGACCTTGGTTGTTGAAGCAGTTCGAACCGGAGCTTCTGGTATCGGAAAGGGTTCGCATACATTTGTTTATTAGTGTGGACGATTGTTTTTAATATTGCTTTTTTAAAAAAAGAGGTGTTTATGAAGGTTTTTTACGATAAGGACGCAGATCTCGATCTAATAAAAGGCAGAACAGTGGCTATATTGGGTTATGGATCGCAGGGCCACGCGCATGCGTTAAATCTCAAGGATTCGGGTATTGATGTCGTTGTTGGTTTGAGAAAAACAGGAAGTTCTTGGAATAAGGCAGTAAATGCGGGTTTGAAAGTTATGGAGATGACAGACGCGGTGAAAAAGTCGGATTTTGTGATGATGCTTTTACCCGATGAACACATAGCGACTGTTTATGCTCAGGATGTGGAGCCAAACTTGAAAGATGGTGGTGCGATAGCCTTCGCCCATGGTTTCAACATACACTTTGATCAAGTAGTGCCGCGAGAAGACTTGGATGTTGTCATGATTGCTCCTAAGGCGCCTGGACATACTGTCCGCTCTACTTTTACAGAGGGAGGTGGAGTTCCAATGCTGATCGCTGTGCATCAAGACAAAACAAAGATTGCTCGTGACGTTGCACTCTCCTACGCGGCGGCTATAGGTGGTGGTAAAGCCGGAGTAATTGAAACGAATTTCAGAGAAGAGACAGAAACTGATTTGTTTGGTGAACAAGTGGTGCTATGTGGCGGAACTACTGCACTAATAAAGGCGGGCTTTGACACCTTAGTTGAGGCTGGATATGCACCGGAAATGGCATATTTTGAGTGCCTCCATGAATTAAAATTAATAGTTGATCTAATTTATGAGGGTGGGATTGCAAACATGCGATACTCCATTTCAAACAACGCAGAATACGGCGACCACACGCGTGGGCCGCGG
This sequence comes from Pseudomonadota bacterium, assembly GCA_002704665.1. Lineage (GTDB taxonomy): Bacteria > Pseudomonadota > Gammaproteobacteria > Burkholderiales > Eutrophovitaceae. The sequence goes on along the minus strand of PAHB01000007.1, from coordinate 2,502 downwards.
TTGGTGACCGAGGAGGCCAGAGAAGAAATGCGAAGAATTTTAAAGGAAATACAGACTGGCGCCTACGCTCAAGAGTTCTTGCTAGAAAATCAAACAGGTGGAACAAAGCTTGGAGCAATGAGACGAATCGGACGCGAGCACAAGATAGAAATAGTTGGAGAGCAGCTGAGATCCATGATGCCGTGGATCAAAGAAAATCAACTTGTCGACAAAGAAAAAAACTAAAATTCCTTTAAATCTGAGAGATAAGGACGTTTTGCAGCATGGACGATGATCGGCATTATCTTATTGCAAAAGAAGGTTGGTATCACATTCTATTTGTGGCGGTTTTGGCGGTTCTTGCCACATTTGCGATTGGCTGGCTATCTATAGCGATTTGGTGCCTTCTGTTGTTTCTCATTCAATTTTTTCGAGATCCGGATAGAGTAATAACAGAAAACGATGGCGGTGTTCTATCGCCTGCTGATGGAAGAGTAGTTTGTGTTGAAAAAAGCAAATATCCCCAAAATAATGAAAAAGCTCTGAAAATTAGTGTTTTCATGAATATTTTCAATGTGCACTCAAATCGGAGTCCTATCGCCGGTGAAATCATCAAAAAAACTTATATTGAAGGTAAATTTTTTAACGCGGCTTTTGATAAAGCATCAGAAAACAACGAGAGAAATTCGTTAACTATAAAGGCAAAAAATGGCCATTTAGTTTGCTGCGTGCAAATTGCAGGTTTAATTGCCAGGCGCATTCTTTGTTACGCAAAAGAGGGGGATTATTTACAACAGGGGCAGCGCTACGGTTTTATTCGGTTTGGTTCCAGGCTAGACTTGTATCTTCCACTGACAGCAGTCCCCAAAGTGGCTATCGGCGACAAAGTAACGGCGGGTAAGACTTTAGTAGCATTTTTAGACGGATAAAATATTAATCAAATTTTGGGAACTATCAAAATGGCACCAAAGTCGTCTGGTAAAAAATCAAGGATATATTGGTTGCCCAATGTTATAACCACATGCGGTTTATTTTCAGGTTTTTACGCCATCGTTCAGGCTATGAATATGAGATTTGACTTGGCTGCAATTGCGATATTTGTCGCGCTTACTTTTGATGTTTTGGATGGAAGAGTCGCGAGAATTACTCGAACTGAGTCGGATTTTGGCGCTGAGTATGATTCGTTGTCAGATATGGTGGCATTTGGTGCCGCGCCAGCCTTAATTATCTATGAATGGGGATTAAGGGGGATGGACAAATTTGGGTGGTTTGCAGCTTTTGTATATTGTGGGTGCGCAGCTTTGCGTTTAGCGAGGTTCAATACAGCTCGACCGAGCTCTGATAAATTTTTTTTCAGAGGTCTTCCAAGTCCTGCTGCAGCAGGTTTATTGGCTGGTTTTGTTTGGACAGTCGAGGTTTATAATTTCCACTTGGCAAATTTGGAGTGGTTGACTTGGGCATTAACCGTATTCGCTGGTGCTTCGATGGTAAGTAATATACCTTATTATAGTGGTAAAGATATAAACATAAGGAAAGCTGTTCCTTTTTGGGTTATTGTTCTGAGTGGTTTTGTAATAATAATTAGTTTTCAAATTACCGAAAATATACCCGAAGTTCTTTTCGTTTTTTTTGCGGTTTACGCTGTATCGGGATATATCCGATTTTTGGTGGCTGGCGCGGGATTGAAAGATAGGGATAAAAATTCCGTTCAAAAATCTCAGGAAAATTCGGACTAGGACACTTGCGGCAACCCGAAAAAGACTCTAATATCGTTTCCATGCTGAAGAATGCCCTGTCTTTTATCTACGATTTTTATCTTCTTTGGCTGAAAATGGGTCCCTTGCGCCTGAGGCACTAGAAATATCCATGTCGTTTCGTCCAAAAAATTCGACGAAAACATGTAAAACAAATTAGTAGTCACGACCGAAAAAAATTGCGGTGGAGGTAACGATGAGTGAGCAGTTAATTATTTTTGACACAACAATGCGAGATGGAGAGCAAAGCCCAGGAGCATCTATGACTTGTGCAGAGAAATTACAAATTGCTCGCCAACTAGAGAGAATGAGGGTTGACGTTATTGAGGCAGGGTTTCCAGCGGCCAGTAACGGTGACTTTGAATCTGTAAAAGCTGTTTCCGAGAGCATTTCAGGCAGTACTATTTGTGGATTAGCCAGGGCTAATGAAAAGGATATAAAAAGGGCGGCAGACGCCGTTAAGCCTGCTAACTCTTCGAGAGTTCACACTTTTATTGCCACCTCACCCATTCATATGGCTCAAAAATTAAGAATGGAGCCGGAGCAAGTGCTACAACAGGCTGTTTCTTCCGTCAAACTGGCCAAGTCATTATGTAACGATGTAGAGTTTTCTCCCGAAGACGCGGGTCGCTCAGAGATCGATTTCCTTTGCAGGATAATTGAAAAGGTTATTGATGCAGGAGCGAGAACTATCAATATCCCAGATACCGTTGGCTATACTGTCCCTGAGCAATTTGCTGAACTAATAAAAAATTTGAGAGAAAGGATT
>PAHB01000006.1 GCA_002704665.1 Pseudomonadota bacterium | reverse complement strand
TTTCTTTGATAAACGAACGAGCCTTATCAGCCTGTTTGGTTGTACCCTGTTCAAGGGCATCAACGTGGTAAAAAAGTTCGTTTTCAAATCTAAAGAGGAACAGTCGCGCCCTAGCACGCATTACCGGATCCGCCGGCATCAACTGAGGATGAGGAAATCGATCGTCAATGTATTCGTTGATAATATTGGACTCAAAAAGAGCAAGGTCCCTCTCAACTAAGACCGGTGTTCGATTATATGGATTCATAATAACCAAGTCTTCTGGCTTATTGTCCAAATCGACGTCGACCACCTCAAAGTCCATACCTTTTTCGAAAAGAACTATTCTACATCGCTGACTAAAAGGGCATGTTGTACCTGAATAAAGAGTCATCATGAGCTCATTTCCTCACTAATTATTGGTTAACATCTTTCCAATATTCTTTTTTTAGTACCCAAGTAAGAACAAGAAAAATACTTAACACAAACAGGATGACAATACCTATCTGCACTCTGAGAGTTCTGGCCGGCTCACCAATAAATACTAAATAGTTCACTAAATCCCGCACAAATGAATCGTATTCAGTCTGGTTTAGAGCTCCCTCCATTTTTGTAACGGTTTTTTGCCCCAAGCGACTCGCTTCACCTGCCTCCAATTCCCTTATACCTTGAAGCTCCCAAAGGATGTGCGGCATTCCTACGTTGGGAAACAACGTATTATTCCAACCTGTAGTTGATTTATCGTCCTGATAAAATGAGCGAAGATAGGTGTAAAGCCAATCAGGACCTCTTGACCGCGCGATTACCGATAAATCGGGGGGCACTATCCCAAACCAGAGTTCAGCGTCCTCTCTGTCCATAGCATTTACCATCGTATCACCGACCTTTTTCTCCCCAAAAATCAGGAACTCCTTAATTTGACCGTTGGATAATCCAAGATCCCCAAGTCGATTAAAACGCATATAAGATGCCTCATGACAACCAAGACAATAATTCACAAAAGTTTTAGCTCCCCTTTGAATCGACAACCCATCTGAAGGATCCAGCTTAGCATCATCTAACCCTGCCCCTCCACCGGCCGCAAATGAATAATTTATCACAAACATGAGAAAAAAAAAGTTACTCCTCACAAGGTAACCCTCTCTGGCTCAGGTTTGGTTTTATCCATTTTTGTATACCAAGGCATCAAGAAAAAAAATAAGAAATAAACCGCAGTACAGATTTGTGCTACCACCACTGCCCTATCGGCTCCTCCCAACCAAGCTCCAAATTGTCCCCAGACGCTGGTTGGCTTGACGCCCAAATACCCCAAAGTTAAGAACGATAAAACGAAAACACTCAACCAACCTTTGTAGAGGGATCCTCGGTATCTAATAGATCTAACAGCTCCCCGATCAAGCCACGGCATGAGAAAAAGTACAAACACCGCTAGACCCATTGCCACAACCCCGGGAAATTGCGAACCAAACATTGGAGGGATAGCACGCAGAATCGAGTAGAAGGGAGTGAAATACCAGACTGGGGCTATGTGATCCGGCGTTCTCAACGGATCAGCCGGAACAAAATTATTATGCTCCAAAAAGTATCCTCCCATCTCTGGCGCGAAAAAAACTATTAGCGTAAACACCATAAGAAAAACTACAACTCCCACTAAATCCTTGACTGTGTAATAGGGGTGAAATGCAATCCCATCTAGCGGCTTACCATTTTTGTCTTTATGTTTTTTTATATCGATACCATCCGGATTATTTGAACCAACTTCGTGAAGGGCTACAAGATGACATGCTATCAACCCTAATAAAACCAAAGGAATAGCAATCACATGGAAAGCGAAAAACCTATTTAATGTCGCGTCGGATACGACATAGTCACCCCGAATCCAAACCGCCAAATCTGGGCCTATAAATGGAACAGCAGCAAAAAGGTTTATGATAACCTGAGCCCCCCAGTAAGACATTTGTCCCCATGGCAGCAAATATCCGAAAAATGCTTCCGCCATAAGACAGAGGTAAATTAGCATTCCGAATAACCAAAGTAGCTCTCGCGGCTTTCTATATGATCCGTAAATGAGTGCCCGGAACATATGCAAGTAAATTACTATGAAAAACATTGAAGCTCCAGTTGAATGAATATATCTAATGAGCCATCCAAGGGGAACATCCCTCATAATGTACTCAACTGAAGCGAAAGCCTGGGCAGCATCAGGCTTGTAATGCATTGTCAAAAAAATTCCTGTTACTATCTGAATAACAAGTACAAGCAACGCCAACGAACCAAAAAAATACCAAAAATTGAAATTTTTGGGAGCATAGTACTCCGTTAAGTGATTTTTTAAAAAAGAGGAGAGAGGAAATCTTTCATCCACCCATTTAACTGCTGATTTCGCAAAACTCATACCATTAGGCCTTTTTTTCTTCCCCAATAAGCAAAGAATCCTCAGACAAATACATGTGGGGAGGTACTTCTAGGTTAACAGGAGCCGGAACGCCTTTGTATACTCTTCCGGCCAAGTCGAACTTTGACCCATGACAAGGGCAAAAAAATCCCCCTTTCCAATCATCGCCCATCCCTGCGGCACCTCCAATTTCCAATTTTTGGGAAGGTGAACACCCCAAATGCGTACAAATACCAACCAATACGAGGTATTTTGCTTTAATAGATCTGTGCTCGTTCATCGCATATTTCGGCTGCATCGGAACCTGAGAACTGGGATCTTGCACTTTGCTAATAATCTCTGGGAGTGAAGCAAGCATGGATGGGGTTCTATGCAAAACCCATACAGGTTTCCCCCTCCACTCAACAGTGATCATCATCCCAGGTTCCAAACCGGTTAACTCAACCTCCACCGGGGCTCCAGCCGCTCTGGCTTTTGCGCTTGGCGCCATGCTAGAAATAAACGGAACCGAGGCCCCTAGGCCAGCTAATACCCCAGCCGCTCCAGTTCCAATAACCAGAATCCGCCGCCTTCTCGTCGTCTCTTCATCCATAAATTTTTCTTTAGTTTTGGTCATCTCTCAATCCATATTTTAACTTAGGAAAAAAAGATAAGACAGTGTATTTCCACTAAATGTTTGTTTTTTGCATTTTTCTTTTGGATCTCAGCAAATTTTTCAAATGCAAAATCCTCTTTTTTTTAGATGTTTATTACTGTGTAACAGATAATCTAACTTGGGCTAGTGAGTCGGGTAATAAGCAATACCAGAATGAAAAATTCAAGTTTAAATGAACGGAGACCGAGATTGTCTATTCGGGTGGTTTTATGGATGGTGAACGGGAACGGATAAGAGCCAACTTCTCAGCGCAAGAGAAGTTTCGCAGTGAAACCGTTTTCTACGACGGAATCCCACATGCCTCATCACGGTACGCTGTTGGCAAATTTGTCCGCATTGCCTTCCTTCCAGAGGAGGATGGAGGAGCCATCGTTTCCCTGAAGTTCTCCTCTACGGCCTCTCTACTGTCAACCGCCGGGTCCAAGTTTATATAAATACAGTGCATTTATTTTGAGACTAAATTCGTTAAAGTCATATGCATCAATTCTAATAACTAATTATCTATTCCAATATGATAAGTTTTAATTCATTTCCGGTATTTTAGGAATATTTTTTAGCCCATCCAATATAGCATCGTGGAAATTTTTCTTCCACAAATGTTTATTGGTTTTCGAATAAACATATCCATCTAAATAACTATGAACATCTTTTTCTAGTATACCAATGGTATTGCTTTTACTGTACACCTCCTGTGCCCATTCGATATCGAATAGCCCCTCAGAAAACCACGTTTTCCCAGATGACGCATTTAGCACCTTGACTAACTCATCAGGGTTTAATCCGAAACCATTTGATTCTGCTAAAACATGGCGGACCGCCACAACTGAACAAGCTGCCACAAAGTTGTTTAGCACTTTGCCTGCCATCCCCTTCCCAAATTCTCCTAAATAGATAATGTCTCTACCCATGATTTCAAGCAAGGGTTTTACCCAACGAAAAGTATTCCCATCGGTGCCCACCATAAACGTTAGACTTCCCTCTCTTGCTTTTATTGGTGCCCCGGACATTGGAGCATCAATAATTGAGATATTCTGGGGGCTTTGTTTTGCTAATTTTTTTAAATAATTGGGGGAAACCGTCGAGCATATTATCAGTGTTATAGGATCGGCACTTTCAAAAATGCCGTTTTTTCCCATACAAAGCTCGTCGGTTTCGGAGGAGTCTCTAACCACACTAACGATTACTTCGCTTGAATTAATAAAACGTTTTTTATCTTCTACGAACTTATTACCTAATAGCTCAAAAAAACTCTTAGCCTTTACATCGTACCCGGTCACCTCTAAATTTTTACGTATCAGTACCTGCAACATTGGAAAACCCATAGAACCACATCCGGCAATCCCGATTTTCTTTGATAGTATATTAGTCATTTAATCAAGTCTTACGCGCTAATTTATTAGTAAATAGAGATGGTAAGAATAATCTCTTAAGCGATTAAAGCAAAATATTATATGAGAGTAATTAATAATAAACCTACTGACCTCAATATCAAACTATTCAATTAGATAAGAGTTAACCCACCAGAAAACACGACAAATTAGATCCGGTAAGAAATTTTTTTCATTATTCTCGCTCCTGTAGCCATAAAAAGTTTCATAGGCAGAGGCAAAGGGGTCCCACCTGCATGTATTGCGTTATCAGCATGCTTCATTTCATCCTCCTTCATTTTGCCAAGGATACTTCGACTTCTTGTATCCCTTTCAGGAAGCCTTGCGATATATTCGTCTAGATGTTTTTCCACTTGTTTTTCCGTTTCATGGACAAACCCTAGACTCCACTTATCCCCAAAGGATCCTGCCAATACTCCGATAAAAACGGCTACCGAATAAAAAACCGGATCAAAACTGCTGGGTCTAGCTCCTAACTCGCCTAGCCGCCGCCCAGTTAAATTCAAATGTGAGGCCTCTTCTTCCATGGCCTTTGAAAACAGTTCTCTGACCGATGTTTTTTCGGCCATCAGGCGCTGACCTGCATACAACGCTTGCGCACAAACCTCACCAGAGTGATTCACTCTCATTAGTGAGGCAGAAAGTTTTTCATCATGCGAGGACATTTGTCTTGAAGAAAAATCTTTATTTTTATCAAAATTGATAATTTCGTTTTTCTTCACAAACAACGTTTTAAGAGCGCGATCAAATTCAACAATTATGTGGTCAAGATTCAAAATAACCCCCGCTATTTTTTTTTCAAAATGAATACGAACGTGTCCTCAATATTTTCGGCGGATAGAAGCCCATGCCCAGTTTGTCTAGAAAAAGCCTCAAAATCTCTCATTGATCCGGGATCTGTAGCTTTGATTCGAAGAACCTGTCCTGAGGCCATATTATTCAAGCTTTTTTTTGTTTTAAGTATCGGCAAAGGACAATCCATTCCTCGCGCATCCAACTCAAGATCAAACTTCACCATCTCTCTTTCCATTTTTTTATTTTCCGAGTGTTTAGTTATCATGTCGACAATACTATCAGGTTGTAAAGCCTAAAACTGCTAAGTTTATTATCTTGACGTTTTTTAACGCGACTTTAAATCTTCCCTCAGCTTGATAAACTGCTTAAGTCGGGCGTCTAAACTAGATTTTTCAAAAAAGTTACCATCTCCATTTAATTTTGCTATTTCCAATTGTTCGATTGCCGAAGATAGCTCTCCTTTGTGGTAATACGCTTCAGCCTGAGCCCTATGCTGAAGAAGCTCATTTCCGGTTAGAGCATAACCTTTTGACTGCAGTTCAAATAATCGACTCTCATTTCTATATTTGAATATCTGCTTATCTAAAAAATCCACTGCTTTCAATGGGGAACCACTATCCATTAATGCTTTGGCGTAACCAATCACCAATGGAAGTCTGTTAGGAAAATCCGCTAGGGCTCTTTCAAAAATATCGAGTCCATCTACAACGTCACCAGATTTAACCAAAGTCTCAGCGGCCAGGCCCAATACCATAGGATCTTGTGAATCTAAATGCATCATGTATCTGGCCATTTTTTTTGCTTCGGTATATTCTCTTGCAAGATAAAAAGAAAATGTCAAACCGTAAGCGGTGGCTAACTCACTCGTATAATTCTTTTGGCTCAACTTATTTTTAAAATGTTCCACTGATTTTTTAGGAAAATCAGTTTGGGCCTCAATTCTTGCCCTAACCAACTTAAAGTCAATGCTGTCTGGAATTTGTTTGTATGGAGCATTTTGCAATCGGTTTTGAATATCGGCAAGTCGCTCGTAGAAAAAAGGGTGGGTTCGCATATATGACGGCGCTCCTGCTACCGATGATTCAGTTGTCCGCTGCATAAATTTCAGAAAACTCTCAACGGCGTGTTCGTCAAACGAGGAGTTCCGGATAATTTTTAAACCTATACGATCTGCCTCTCGTTCGTATTCCCTGCTGAAATTTAGTTTATTTTGTATCAGACCCGCTTGCGCCGCTGTTATGGCCGCAGCCGATGCGCTACCGCTTGATCTCGAGGCTAATATCGCCACAGCCAGCGCAGCCATAGACGCCATTCCAGTTCGCTTTTGGCTTGCTATCATTCGTGCTATGTGCCTTTGACTAACGTGAGCAATCTCGTGCGCCAGCACGCTCGCAAGCTCAGATTCACTTCTAACTTTCTGTATCAGACCAGTATGAACACCGATAAATCCACCTGGCAATGCGAATGCGTTTACACTCCTGTCGTTGATGACGAAAAACTCAATGGGCTCAGAAGCAACCGGACTGTTCGAAACTAATCTATATCCAATTCTGTTGATGTAGCCCTCAATTTCTGGATCATCCAAATATCTGTCACTGTTCCTCAAGCGATACATTATCGCCCTACCTAATTGCCGTCTATCTATCTTGGAAACGATGGAATCCTCACTATCACCCAAGGAGGGCAGATCAGCAGCTCCTGCGGCATTTGCAACGAACACGTAGAAAAAAAAGAAAGCAAGCTTTTTCATGTTATCATCGATTTTAATAACTTAGCAGAGTGACTGACTCAAGAACCATCGCCAAATAACATTTTAACAGAGAGAATTGTAAATATTGAACGGTTTTAATCATTTTGACTCGGATGGGCAGGCGCATATGGTGGATGTTGGCCAAAAGGATTATACAAAAAGAGAAGCCACCGCTCGGGGTTCGATTTTCATGAAAAGAGAAACTCTACAGCAAATTACCTCAAAAGCGACAAAAAAAGGTGATGTTCTGGGTGTTTCTCGAATTGCCGCAATCCAAGCAACTAAACAAACCTCTAATATTATACCTTTATGCCATCCAATTGGGCTCACAAGTGTGTCTGTAAAATTTGAAATCATTGAAAACATCCCGAGTATAGATTGTGTTGTCACTACAGAGACACGAGGCCAAACAGGAGTGGAAATGGAAGCCTTATCCGGAGTCAGCGTAGGCCTGCTAACCATTTATGACATGTGTAAAGCTGTGGACCGAGGGATGGAAATTAAAAATATTAGATTAATTGAAAAGAAAGGAGGTAAGTCTGGGCATTGGCAAGCTCCGTAATGCCCACCTTTTCCGAGATGACTTACCGATCGTTGTCAAAGAAATTCTTGCTTCCTAGCGCGATTACCTTGTTTGTTATTTTCAGTTGCAACCTAGCAACCGCCCAGACTGATCAACTGCTAATAGCTAACCAAAAAAAAGGTAAAGGCTTGGTAATATCAGTCACGAAAGGCAACTGTATTGCGTGTCATTCCGTTCCGACTGAGAGTGATATAGTCTCGTTGGCCAATATCGGCCCACCTTTTGTAAACCTTAAAGCTCGCTTCCCCAACAGAGCAGATTTGGAGAAAAAAATATGGGATCCCACATTCACGAACCCGAATACGATTATGCCTCCTTTTGGTAAACACAAAATATTAACGATGATAGAAATTCACCAAATAATTGACTACTTGTATTCTTTGTAAATATGGCCAAAATGAACAAACGTATCAGAAGAAAAATACTTAACTTTGTTGGGATACTTTTGACTTCTGGAATGCTACCACTGAAATCTTTTGCTATTGAATGGGACAAAAAAGCTTTTAACGAATCGCTTCTAGATAAAAGCCTCCGGTTGATTGGAGCTGCCAATGTTAGTCCATCTGAAAAAATAGATATCAAAGTACCACAAATAGCAGAAAACGGAACTATTGTTCCGATTGAAGTAACAAGTAAAATACAAAATACAAAAAGTATTTATGTATTTGTAGAAAAGAATCCTAGTCCATTAACTGCCCAATTTTTCTTCAAATCTAAAACGCTACCCTTCGTTTCGTCTAGGATAAAAATGCGGGAATCTTCGAGATTGCTTATATTAGTGAAAACTTCTAGTGATGAATTCTTTCGAACAGAGAGATTCGTAAAAGTGACTATCGGGGGATGTGGTGAAGATGCCTGATGCAAAAACAGTAAAATGAGTAGAAAAATCAAAACTCGAATTACCATTGAGGGCGGAATGGCAGAACTTAAGATGCTTGTCTTTCATCCAATGGAAAGTGGCCTTCGAAAAGATGCTGTCACCAAAGAGTTAATTCCGCGGCACTTTATAGATATTCTAACGATAGAGCAAAATGGATTGCCCGTATTAGAAGCGCATCTCAGCCGATCGGTATCAAGAAATCCGTTCTTACATTTTAAGATTCCTAATGTAAAAAAGGGTGATAAATTCAAGATAGATTGGCACGACAATTTTGGTGAAAATGGAACGATTGAGACCGAAGTCCCGTGATAAAAGTTTTCATAGTAGTGATAAATTTACTTTTTCTGGCTGCACAATCAGCAGCGGAAAACTTCACCCCTTTTCAAGACAGACAAAACCTTCTAAATTTTTATAAAAAAAAGTTCCCCGATAAAAAAATCGCAGAATACACATATGGCGCTTTAATGTTTTCAGAAGATGCAAAATCGCAGTATTACAGCATAATGCAATTTGCGCCATTTGAAGAAGATATAGATAACGGACAAAGAATTTGGGAAACTCCTTTTACAAACGGTAAATACTTTGCGGATTGTTTCCCTGCAAACGGAGTAGGGGAGGCTGCAAAATATCCTTTGTACGATAAAAATCTAGATAAAATCGTTACTTTCGAGATGAAAATAAATGATTGTCTTGAAAAGAATGGGGAACATCCATTTGCTCATGACGATGTTAAAACCATGGGTATCATAACTTCTTATGCACGAAAATTGTCTGACGGTTTTCCCACCAAAGTGGTTATTAACTCAAAAGCAGCCTTAAGTAAATACAAAAAAGGTAAGGAACTATTTTTTAGACGCATGGGACAATTAAATTTATCTTGCGCGTCTTGCCATATTAGTCATGCTGGTAATTACTTCAGAGATGAATTGATATCTCCGGCGGTTGGTCATACCACTAATTTTCCGGTTTTCCGCGGAGGCGAGTTTCTTTTTACGCTTCATATGCGTTATCAAAGGTGTATGGAAGCGATGAGAGTGAAGCCCTTCCGTGCTGGTGGACAAAAACTAAGCGAGCTAGAATTTTTCCACTCTTTCTTAAGTAACGACTTACCACTACATTCCTCTGTTTACAGAAAATAAATAGGAAAACATCTCACGAAACATGGGGGAGTATCTAAACTAATCTTCGCCATTCAATCTTCCACAGAGTCTTTGATAAAAACCTTTCTCCCGCATACTACTATCCACGTCGCATCTCCACTTTGTAATTTTTTGCTTCATATCACCTGATATCTCAGCAATATCATTTGCAAGAATAGGAACTAGGGTCAAATTTTGATTTTTTAAAGGCTCTTTCAAAAAAATTATTTTCACGACACCATTTATATTGACGTTAAAAATATTGAAGTGGTCACTCTTAACATTTTTACAATGAGACACTGAATCAGAAATTCCGCTGGTTGAACCTTCTATGTAAGACTCTTCAACTGGGCGTAAACATATCTGCAACTCTCGGGCCATTGTCTCTATAGTCGTTTGTATTTTTGAGGATTCGCGATTTCTTTGCAACACCGCCGTAGCCATAAGCCCTATTAAAAAGAGCAGAACCATTCGTTCAAAAATAGTAATCTGATTTGCGTTGCTACTTTTTTTTAAAGACTCCATAAAATGAGTAAAACAGTTTTCTAATTCAGTGTTTCATAATTTGCTGATTAGGTTTAAGGGTCATCCGATAGTCCGTTATTACACGTTCCTCAACGTTGAACTTTAGACGAATAACCAACTCACTGTCGGGGGCAAAGCCCACGTTTGGATCGTACTTGAGGACATAGTCGTAGGGCAAAAACAATTTGCGGGAGACAACACCACCTGATTCATCCAACAGAAAAATTTCTAGTGTTGGGTATCTTAACGTGAATAAGGCCTTATTTCGAATAAGGGCTTCCAATTTTGCGACTTTATCACCAGAAGAATCACTTATCACTAGATCAGAAGACTCTATATCAAGCCACGTCGTGGTGTCGATGTAATTTGACCCGCATTCCGGAATTCTACAGTGGCTTATAATTTTCTCATAAATAATTGGATACTTCTCCACGATAACTTGTCTTTTTAAAAAGGCCCATTGCATGCTAGCCAGCCCGATAAAAAACAATATTAACCAAAAATACACTCTCCTTCGAGGTTTTGGATTCATTCTAAATTCGGTCTCATATAGGTTTATTTCATCCTGTCGATCATCCTGAGCAACATTTTCTACAATCTTGCCGCCAAGAGATGAATTTTTTAGATGATCCTCAAAAGTTTTCTTATTTGGTAAAGGAATTTTTCGCAATTTTTTTGAGTTCTTTGGTACGTGTGAGGTCAAAGTACCAAATGCATCAAAAATATTTTTACAATACCCACATCTAACTTGGCCAGCTGATTGCCTTAACTGTGACGTATTTACTTTAAAGGTGGTTCTGCACGCGTTACACGTTGTGTACAAGTTCACAGCTCCCCTTTAATCCTTTCCCCTTCAAGCAATACCCACCCACCTTCCTCGCGAACGCTAAGAATATTAAAAAATGATGAGAATGCAGCGATGACAGATCTCTTTTGTTCACTCAGTATGCCCGACAAAATTACCTTACCACCAGCAATGATTATTGATGCAAAAAGTGGAGCCATTATAATCAAGGGGTTGGCTAAAATGTTAGCAATCAATAAATCACAAGAGATACTAATTTCTTCTTTACCGTCTCGTATACCAATATCTACTTCGTTTATTTCAGCATTTCGCTTAGCAACTAACAAAGCCTCATCGTCTATTTCTATTCCGATAACTTTTGCTGCGCCAAGCTTTTTAGCTGCAATAGCCAAAATTCCCGACCCACAACCATAATCGATGACACACTTGTTTATGGGAGGATTATCAGTCATCCATTTCAAACAAAGTCTCGTAGTAGCATGCGAACCAGTACCGAAAGCGGCACCCGGATCAATAGTCAAAGCAACCACCCCCTCTGAATGCTTGAATTCTGCCAATTTCCAACTGGGGACCACCAAAAGCCTCTCACCAATTCTAGTAACCGGGAATTGTTCTTGCGACTGGGCAACCCAATCCCTATCAACGAAAGATTTATCTTGAATTATTGATGGCTTTTTTATACCTACTTGCGACAGAATGCCTTCTAATCTAACGGCAATATTTTGCTCAAACGGAAAGATTGCCGCAACTTCTACCCTGCGCCATCGAAGTTGATCCCCATCCTCAATTTTTTCGTAAACAGGACTCTCTCTAACTTCTCCCTCGAAAGCATCTTTTAAATCAATTGAGATAGCCCCCTCTTGGAAAAACGTTTCTTCAACAATATCTACGTGATTGGGTTGAACTTTTAGCGTCACCAAAACCCATCTGTCTTTTGGTAAATTTTTTTTTTGATCTGAATCAATTATTTTTTTTGTTCTCAAGCTTTTCCTCTAGATAATGAATGCTTGTACCCCCTTTTAAAAAATTCTCGTCATTCAATAAATCCTTATGAAGTTCTAAGTTTGTTTCTATCCCTTCGACGACCATCTCTGATAACGCTATTCGCATCCTTCCGCATGCTTCTTGGCGATCTTTGCCGTGAGCGATAATTTTTGCAATCATAGAATCATAGTAGGGGGGAACAAAGTAATTATTATAAACGTGCGAATCAACCCTAACTCCGGGTCCACCCGGCATATGCCACTCTGTGACTTTACCCGGACACGGCCTAAAAGTTTTTGGATTTTCTGCATTAATTCGACATTCGATTGCATGCCCGTTGTAGTTAATATCTTTTTGAAGCAACTCGATCTTTTCACCCGCAGCAACCTTAATCTGATGCTTCACCAAATCGTACCCAGTAATCATCTCCGTCACCGGATGTTCGACCTGTAAGCGAGTGTTCATCTCGATAAAATAAAATTCCTCATTTTCGTACAAAAACTCAAATGTACCTACGCCCAGATACCCCATTTTTCTACACGCTTCTACACATTTTTCCCCTATTTTCTTCTTAGAAGCAGGGGGTATCATAGGTGCCGATGCCTCCTCCAAAATTTTTTGATGTCTTCGTTGCATTGAGCAATCCCGATCACCAAAATAAATAGAATTTTGGTAGCTGTCCGACAAAACCTGAATTTCGATGTGCCGCGGATTAGCCAGATATTTTTCTAGATACAAGTTTCCATTACCGAAAGCTAGCTCTGCTTCATGCTTTGTCATTGCAACCGCCGACAAAAGATCGTCCTCCGAAAAAACAACTCTCATCCCTCTTCCTCCTCCACCTCCGGCAGCCTTTACAAGAACGGGGTAGCCGACAGCTGTGGCTGTTTGTATTATGGCTCTGTCATCTTCGGGAAGAACTCCCTCACTACCTGGCACGACCGGAACTTTAGAATCAATCATTTCCCTCTTGGCACTTACTTTATCCCCCATTAAACGAATGGTGTCTGCGTTCGGTCCTATAAAAACAAAGCCGCTTTGCTGAACTCGTTCAGCGAAATCCGCATTTTCCGACAAAAAACCGTAACCAGGATGAATGGCCTCTACGTTTGTTACCTCAGCGGCGCTGATGATTGCCGGAATATTCAAATAGGAGTCGATACTCATAGGAGGTCCTATACAAACCGACTCGTCTGCCAATTTAACATACTTGGCATGAGCATCCGCCTCTGAATAAATTGCAACCGTTTTTATTCCTAATTCTCTGCAGGCCCGTTGAACCCTCAACGCTATCTCTCCACGATTGGCAATTAGAATTTTATGAAACATTTATTATTTTGCGATTTAACAAAAAAAAATTCATCCTATCGAAATCAAAGGCTGCCCAAATTCGACTGCTTGTCCATTTTCAACAAATATTTGTTTAACTACACCGCCAATTTCCGCCTCTATCTCATTCATCAATTTCATTGCCTCGATAATACAAATCGTGTCGCCAGTACCCACTTGCTGACCAACCTCAATAAATGGTTTCTGCCCTGGTCCAGAGGCTCTGTAAAAAGTTCCAACCATCGGCGACTTAATTATGTTTTTTTCAGCAGGCAAATCAGAAATACCCCCCTCCTTCACCTGTTTTGAAACTTCGGTTGGAAACGTTGGGGTTGCTAGAGGAGCTTGCTGTGGTGTGGGAGGCTCTAGTCGGCGACTAATTCTTACCTTTTCCTCCGCTTCCGTAATCTCTAATTCCGCAATACCAGACTCTTGCACTAAATCGATCAATTTTTTTATTTTTCGTAAGTCCATAATTTATTTCATCTTCAGTTGATTTATAGCGTATTCCAGAGCTACTTCATAACCGTAATCACCTAAACCACAAATTACCCCTTCGGCCAAATCACTGAAAAAAGATTTGTGCCTAAACGATTCCCTCGAGTGAATATTCGAAAGGTGAACCTCAATAAACCGGATATTGACACTGGATATGGCGTCTCTAAGGGCAACACTGGTGTGGGTAAATGCAGCAGGATTAATAACGAGGAATTCACATTTAAGATCAGGAGCCTTTTGAATCTGATCTATAAGAGCGGCTTCGGAATTACTTTGAAATATCTCTAAGGTAACTCCATGGCCAGAAGCCTTTTCCTCAAGCAACTTGTTTATGTCAGTTAATTTTCGACTGCCATAAATACTCGGCTCACGAGTGCCTAGTCGATTTAAATTTGGTCCATGTAAAACCATAATCTTTCTTTGCATTCTTGAACGACCCTGTGTATTGACTCTTACTTTAACCGATTATATCTAATTTTAACCACATTTTATCAGATTTTTACTAAATTTAGCGTTTTTTCTGATCAATCACCATTTTCTGTATTTCGCGGAGGTTTGATTCCGACAATTCACCCACTATTTGTTTCACTATTTGCTCCTTGTTTTTTATAACCACGGTGAAAGGTAATCCTCCTGAGAAATTTCCCAACTCGTAAGCCATATCAATCCCAGCGCTTTTTCCTATTAAAACTGGATAATTCACTTTATTTTGAACTATAAATTCACGCAGCTTTAACTCACTGTCAATACCAATCCCTAGAACCTGTAGATTCTTTGGAGGATGTTCTTTCTGAAATTCCACCAACAAAGGAATTTCGTTTAAGCAAGGAGGACACCATGTCGCCCAGAAATTTAAGACTAGAATATCAGCTGGCCAATCGCCGACTTCTACTAAATTTCCATTCAAATCCAAAAGAGGCACTTCCAACGCACGCTTAACGGGGGGCTTTGTCCAATCAAGATAAAGGTGTGTTGAAACGCCAGCGCAAAAAAACATCACCAACAACGCTAGCATATTTCTCTTACATAAAAAATTCACGATATATTTCACATCTTTAGCTTAATAATACTAAAACCAATACATACTCAATTTTTGAGAGAATGGAAGAAAGCATATTCCATGATCAGCGCACCCTTGAGCTATAATCTGAATAACAATCCGCCCAACACTTAAATCTAGATTGGATAGGCGTATAGTAGCCCTTTCTCGATAAATTTCCACATCTCCAAAAAACTCATCATTGTGAAGCATTGATTCAGAAAAAAGGGGTTCACCAACTTCATACTCTCCATCATTTATTTTAAAGCTAAACTTTGACTTATATAAATAGTAGCCGTCCTCAATAGTATATAAAATAAGTACTGAAGCCTTACTTTCAATTTCCCCGCTAACTTTAAAAGCCTCATCAGGGGACAAAGTTTTCATCTCTTGTGAAGCAACAGAAAAAGAAATTAAAAAAAACAAAAAAAATATCACATTTTTACACAAAAAATTAAGCCTTCTCATCTGTTGGATGTTTGGTTTATAACCCATTTTAAATATCTCGAGCTGCCTCCAATATACTCGGTAACCAATATTTCCGGGGTTTCGTAAGGATGTTCAGCCAAAATTTTTTTCTCTACCTGTGCGTATCTGGATTTAATTGTCTTACAGACGAATGGGACCTCGTAAGTTTCTTCAGTGGTTCCCTCCCAAGTATAGACAGACAAAACCTCTTGGCCAATCTGAGCACACGCAATGAGCCTATCTTCAGTAAGTAATCTAGCTAAGTCCAAAGCAATTTTTTTGCTCGGCAATGTAGTATAAACTTGGATATAGCAAAAATTCTTCATTTCAAAAAAACTTTTAATAAAAATTCACGTTAGTAAAAAATGCCATCGGATACCGAAGGGTAATGAAAATTCTCTATCAACTCAGACTTTAACCTGGCATTATTAACTCGGCGGGATTCTCGCATAAACGAAAAAACCGACGGTGGAATTTCTATTTCAGCATCTCGCAACTTTAAACGACGCGGTTTTTCAAACCCGTAGCCTTTCGCGATAATATCGAAGTAATCACCTACCTTCAACGTGGAATCATCACAAACGTTATAAATACGGCCGGATTTACCCTTTCTCAATGCTGCTATAACTATCCGAACAAGATCTACAACGTGGACGTGATTGCTAAAAGAGTCATCTTCATCTCTAATTAGTGGCATCTTTGTTCTTAGCCTGGTTAGAGGTAAACGATCTTTCGAGTAAATTCCTGGCACCCTAAGTACAGAGACGCTGACTCCTGAATCTCTACCAAATTTTCTGATTAAATTTTCAGCATTTAACCTTCGAATTCCGCGGTCCGTAATGGGATTGGGCAAGTCAGTTTCACTAACCCACTTACCTTTTGCATCGCCATACACGCCGCTAGTACTGATATATATTAGTCGTTGTGGTAATATTCCGGAC
>PAHB01000005.1 GCA_002704665.1 Pseudomonadota bacterium | reverse complement strand
GCTGGGGCTGCGCCTCCAGCCGCTGCAACCGCTACCGGTGCAGCAGCAGCCGAAACTCCAAACTTTTCTTCCATTTGTTTTATTAACTCAGACAACTCTAGAACGCTCATATTTGAGACAGCATCTAAAATATCTTCTTTCGCAACAGCCATATTTACTCTCCTAAAATTTCTCTCTGTTTAAACGAGCCTAAGCGGCTTTCTGTTTTTGGTCTCGGATTGCTGCTAAGGTTCTGACGAAACTGCCAGGCACTTCTGCCAAAACACGAACCATTTTTGCTGACGGGGCTTGCAGGGTTCCCAAAAGTTTCGCCAACAGTTCCTCTCTGCTAGGCATCGTCGCAAGCTGCTTTACCTCCAGAGGCAACATAACCTTATTCGGCATTGCCGCTGCCTTGATGACCAGCTTCTCATTTTCTTTCGCATAGTCAACCAACACCTTCGCGACTGCAACCGGATCTATTGAAATTCCATATGCCAATGACCCCTTCATGTGCTCGGACAAATCCTCAAAAGGTGTTCCCGAAACCGCTCGACGTGCCAAAGTATTTTTCAATACCCGGATATAAACCCCTTGCTCGCGAGCTTTATTCCTGAGGTCTGTCATACCCTGAACTTCAACACCCCTGTACTCCGCAAGCACAACAGCGCCGGCATCTTTGATTTTTTCGCCAATCTCTGACACCAGCTCCTGTTTCTGACCTAATCTAAGACTCAAAACTCAACCTCCAACTTTATTACAAAAAAGGCTTAGAAAAAATAAACCCCTACCTCTACAAAAATGCAGTGGCTGGAATAAAGTCCAAATTTTTTTGACTCCACCCTAGCTCACTATCTGCGTGGGAAACATCAACCACTGTTATTAAGCTTTTATCGCTCCCACGGTCTTTGACAGCGCTGTTGCAAGAAAACCAATTTCTCAATACAGAGCCCAAAGTTCATTACGAATTAGCCAAATCCGCTTGATCCACCCTTACACTAACCCCCATCGTACTCGAGACGGCGGCCTTCCTTAAATACATTCCCTTCGCTCCCGAAGGCTTAGCTTTTATAAACGCATCCATAAGAGCATGAAAATTTTCTTTTAAAGCTTCCTCCGAAAAAGACGCGCGTCCTATCGAGCATTGTATTATACCAGCTTTGTCTGTCTTATACTGCACTTGACCACCCTTAGCTTTTTTTACAGCTTCCGCAACATCCGGAGTCACTGTCCCAACCTTGGGATTGGGCATTAGCCCCCTAGGGCCTAAAATTTGCCCAAGTTGGCCTACAACCCGCATGGCATCAGGAGATGCTATGGCTAGATCAAAATCTATTTTGCCACCTTTCACTTCGGCGGCTAGATCCTCAAAACCAACGATATCTGCCCCCGCATCTTTCGCTTCAGTTGCTTTTTCTCCTTGAGCAAAAACTGCAACTTTAACTTCCTTTCCAGTACCCGATGGCAATACAACCGATCCTCGAACCAATTGATCTGACTTTTTTGCATCTATTCCTAAATTAACAGCAACATCAATAGATTCGTCAAATTTAGCTACGGCTGTTTTTTTTACGATGGTAAGTGCTTCGAACAAAGGATAAATTTTGCCTTTTTCAACAGCCGATAATTGACTTTTTCGTTGTTTTGAAACTAACCCCATTAGAGACCCTCCACTTCAATTCCCATACTTCTTGCACTGCCCGCTACGGTCCTCACCGCTGCTTCAACGCTGGCCGCGTTTAAATCAGCCATTTTTGCCTTTGCTATTTCTTCCAGCTGCGCCTTGGTTATCTTTCCTACTTTATCCATATGTGGTCTTGCGCTCCCTTTATTAACCTTAACAGCTTTCTTTATTAGAACGCTCGCAGGAGGTGTTTTAACGATAAAAGAAAAGCTTTTATCTGAGAATGCGGTTATCACTACAGGAAGGGGCATCCCTGGCTCTTGGTTTTGTGTCTTTGCGTTAAACGCCTTGCAAAAATCCATTATGTTAAGCCCCCTTTGGCCAAGCGCAGGACCAACTGGCGGGCTTGGGTTTGCTTTACCAGCAGGAATTTGCAATTTTATAAGCCCAACAACCTTTTTAGCCACGTTATTTCTCCAATCCTAATTTCACAAATTTTCTCTCTGTTTTGTATCCTATGCCTTTTCAACCTGGCTGAATTCCAACTCAACCGGAGTCGAACGACCGAAAATCGAGACAGACACTCTTATCTTACTTTTATCGTAGTTAACTTCTTCAACATTACCATGAAAATCAGCAAAAGGACCCTCTTTGACCCGGACTGATTCTCCCACGTCAAACAACACTTTCGGTTTTGGTTTTTCAATACCATCTTTTATTTGCTGAACAATATTATCGACTTCATTTTGCGTAATAGGAGTTGGTTTGGTGGAAGTGCCGCCTATAAACCCGGTAACTTTTGGAGTGCTTTTTACAAGATGCCATGTATCATCGTTCATCTCCATCTCAACCAGAACATAACCCGGGAAAAATTTACGCTCACTGAGAGCCTTCTGCCCGCTTTTCACCTCCACGACTTCCTCCATCGGAACCAAAATCTCACCAAATTGTTCTTGCATACCAGCTTCTAAGACTCTTTCATGCAAAACAGCTTGAACCTTCTTCTCGTAACCCGAGTATGCGTGGACAACAAACCATTGCTTCGCCATTAGCTTTCCGTCCCCAACAAAAACCTAACAATCATAACTAAAAGGCCATCTACCAACCAGAGAAAAACTGCCATGACTAATACGAATAAAACAACCAAACCCGTTGTTTGCAATGTTTCTTTTTTTGTAGGCCATACGACTTTTTTGGTCTCTGCTATCGAATCTTGGGTGTACGCAAAAAACCTTTTCCCGGGCTCACTGGTCCATGCAACAAACAAAGCAATCATAAATCCAACTATGATCGCTACAAGTTTAACAACCAAAGGCGAGCCTTCTAAATATATGAAGGCTCCAATAGCCACGACCCCTAGGAGCCCGGCCAACAGGAGTTTTATTTTATCTAAAACCAACATATTTTCATCTCAGGATTTTTTCCTATCATATTTTGTTTTTCCATATCCATCTTGCCGCTGCTCATTTTGGCAGGCCAGGAGGGCTTCGAACCCCCAACCTTCGGTTTTGGAGACCGACGCTCTGCCAATTGAGCTACTGGCCTAGGAATAACAGCTTTACTCGATAACCTTGGATACTACCCCGGCACCAACTGTACGCCCACCCTCTCGAATCGCGAAACGAAGCCCTTCCTCCATAGCAATTGGCTGAATAAGCTCAACAGTCATAGTCGTATTATCGCCGGGCATCACCATCTCTACACCATCCGGCAGCTCGATCGATCCGGTAACATCTGTCGTTCTAAAATAGAACTGGGGTCTATACCCCTTGAAAAACGGCGTATGACGGCCGCCTTCCTCCTTTGATAGCACATACACTTCAGCGGTGAACTTCGTGTGAGGGGTGATAGACGACGGTTTAGCCAACACTTGCCCTCGCTCAACCTCCTCTCTCTTGGTTCCTCTGAGCAAAACACCCACATTGTCCCCAGCCTGGCCCTGATCAAGGAGTTTTCTAAACATTTCGACTCCGGTACAAATTGTCTTTACCGTATCAGTAAGACCAACTATTTCAATTTCCTCATTGACTTTTATGATACCTCTCTCAACCCTTCCGGTAACTACAGTCCCACGACCGGATATTGAAAAAACATCCTCTACTGGCATCAAAAATGGTTTATCAAGAGCTCGCTCTGGTTCAGGGATATAGCTATCAAGCGCCTCCGCCAGTTTAAAAATTGCCCCTTCACCCTTATCACCAGTATCACCCTCAAGTGCTTTTAGGGCCGAACCAGTTATTATGGGAGTATCGTCCCCAGGAAATTCATACTTTGATAACAATTCACGAACTTCCATTTCCACGAGCTCTAGTAGTTCGTCATCATCAACTTGGTCAGACTTATTCAAGAAGACGACTATATACGGAACGCCAACTTGCCTTGCCAAAAGAATATGTTCACGAGTTTGAGGCATCGGGCCGTCTGCAGCAGAGCAAACAAGAATAGCCCCGTCCATCTGAGCTGCCCCCGTTATCATGTTTTTCACATAATCTGCGTGACCCGGACAATCTACATGAGCATAATGTCTGGTATCCGTCTCATACTCAACGTGTGCTGTATTAATTGTGATACCCCTTGCCTTCTCCTCGGGGGCGTTGTCTATCTGAGCGTAATCTTTCGCCTCACCCCCGTGTTTTTTCGACAGAATTGTCGTCATCGCCGCCGTTAGAGTAGTTTTACCATGGTCCACATGCCCTATGGTTCCCACATTTACGTGCGGCTTGTTACGTTCAAATTTATCTTTTGCCATTTTTCAAATCCTCAATTTTCAAATTCCGTCATATAATTTTGGTGCCCATGGCGCGGATTGAACGCGCGACCTCTCCCTTACCAAGGGAGTGCTCTACCACTGAGCTACATGGGCCGTGTCGTTATTTTGGAGCGGGTGAAGGGAATCGAACCCTCGTCGTAAGCTTGGAAGGCTTCTGCTCTACCACTGAGCTACACCCGCAAGTTCTAATGCCTTAAATAAAAATCAACCTTCCAAAAAAACTTTACAACCACACCGCCACTAACCCATTACCAAACTCAAAAAACCTTAACTTTACACTACCTGCCCTTGCCCCTCACCGTTCCCGTAAGACTGGTGGTGGAGGGAGAAGGATTCGAACCTTCGAAGGCTGAGCCAACAGATTTACAGTCTGCCCCCTTTGACCGCTCGGGAACCCCTCCGAAAGAAACTCGCTAGTATCGAAAATTTCACCCAAGATGTCAAATATTTAAGATGAAAAAACCAACTTTTTTCTTTAAATTTCCCATCGAGCAAATTCATACCGCTGGATTTGTGTAACGAAGATGCAAATTATCTATCTCCCCGATGAGGTCTGGCGCCAGACTCACTTCTGCCGAAGTTAAATTTTCTTTCAATTGCTGTATGTTAGTTGCACCAATGATATTACTGGCAACAAACCATCTGCTACAAACAAAAGCCACTGCTAAAACTGCAGGCGATAAGTTATATTTCTCAGCCAATTCGGCGTAAGCCCGCGATGCTGTCGGGACATTCGGTTTTTCGTATCTTGCGCCAAACTTAGGAAAAAGCGAAAGTCTAGCCGAACTATCAACAGTATCTTGAAAGTATTTTCCGGTTAGATGACCGAAGGCCAAAGGACTGTAAGCTAACAACGGAACATTTTCTTGATGCGAAACCTCCGACAAACCAGATTCAAAAGAACGATTTAGTAGGTTATATGCATTTTGAGTTGATACGATCGCTGGCAACTTATGCTTCTTAGCAATCCTCAAAAATTCTAAAATTCCCCAAGGGGTCTCGTTACTTAGCCCAATATACCTAATTTTCCCCTTTTTTACCTGGGTTTCTAGAGCCTCTAATTGATTTACAATAGGGATAGTTGACCTCTCTTTCGCCGGATCAAAAGACCATTCACCAAAATTGGGTACGTACCTATCGGGCCAATGAATCTGGTACAAATCGATATAATCAGTTTGTAACCGCCTCAAACTCCCGTCGAGAGCGGTTTCAATGCTTTTAAGATCGATGGCGTTGGCTCCAGCACCGTTTCTGACCCATTGAAACCCCCTACCCGGACCGGTAACCTTCGATGCAATTACTAATTTATCCCTCTTCTGTCTTTTTAGCCAGCTGCCAACATAACTTTCCGTTAAACCTTGAGTTTCCGCTCTCGGGGGAACGGGATACATTTCAGCGGCATCTATAAAATTCACTCCATTAGCAGTGGCGTAATCAAGCTGTTCATGAGCCTCTGATTCAGTATTTTGCTCCCCAAAGGTCATAGTCCCAAGACAAATCTCAGACACCACCAATTCACTGTTTCCTATTCGGTTAGAATTCATAAAATATTACCTATTTATTTTTTATACTAGTGCTCTAACAAACTAAACAAAAACTCGATTTCTACGGCTGACCCACGAGGCAATTCACAAACTCCCACAGCAGATCTGGCGTGTCGCCCATTTTCTCCAAAAAGTTCCACTAAAAGATCGGACGCAGCATCGATGACTAAAGGTTGTTTATTGAAACCGGGAGCAGATGCCACAAAACCCGAGATTTTGACAACTCTATTTATAATTTGCAGGTCACCCACGGCATCGAGTAAAACACTCAGCCCAGATAAAACACATCTACGGGCAGCTTTCTGGCCAATGTCAACAGTAAGTTCACTACCTAATTTGCCTTTTATAAGACTGGAGGACGTATCATCCCACGGAAGTTGACCACTGACATAGGCCAGATTGTCATGCACCACCACGGGCAAATAGTTAAAAGTTGGTGACCGCCGACGTGGTAGTCTATAACCTTTATTTTTTAATTTCTCCTCTATCAACACTCCCCCTAACCGCGATTCTTTACAACTTAAACCTGCTCCTCCTCATTGGTTCTCTGATCCTTAATTAGATCCCCAGTACTTGAAAACGCAAATGACTTTGGATCGGATATAATTTCGAGCTTTTCGGAATTTTCCCTTATTGTCTCGACCAGAGGTTGCGACACTTCAATAGTTTCTAGCGAGAGAGTGTTTTTGATCCTGACAATTTTACAATTCTCAGGCTGTACTCTGACCACTGTTTTAATTGCCAGCGCAATCGCCTCTCTATCGTTATTCATTACAACTGGTATCGCTGCGCCTCCTAACGACATTGACGTGATACAATTTGCATAGGTAGCACTGACATCAAGGTCCTTATAAAGGCGCATCGTAGTCACATCTGCTCCGCCAATACCTGTGGCATTTCCATGACTCTCTTTTGATAAACTTAGTACCACAATCTTGTTTATCTTCAGTTCGGCATCCCAATTCTCAACGCTCCTCGACCTTCCTGTTATATTCGGGTCAAAACCAGCTCCACTAATATTTTTTCCCATCTCATCTATTATCAAGACATCGATATCGCTAAACATTAGCCTAGGCATTTTCTGTTTGGCCATGACTTGTAATTCCGGCTCACGAATAGCTATTTTAGAGGCCTCAATAATTTCTATGTGAGATGTCTGATCATAAGCGTTTTCGAGAATACCCACGCCAAACAAAATATTTTTTGCCTTGAGATGACAATCACGGACTCTTGGGAGCAATACGGGGAAAGTATCCATTCCCTGCCTGTGATAAGTGGTCGCACCGACTATTTTACCAATACCAATCGATAGCATTTTAGTAATTCCTGATTCGATTTCGCCACGAAAACTCGTATGCGGCTTAATCCTATTAACTACGACCACGCCATCAGCCTTAGCCGCATGCTGGTCCATGTAAACGGGAGTTCCATCATCTAAACTGCCTATTACCAACGTATCCATTGAGGACCTGATCTCAACCCCCATTGAATCCTGTGTTATTCCATAGCTTTCCAGAACATTTTTTTGTCCTTCAGCTGTAGCCGAACCGTGGCTGCCCATACAAGGAAAAATAAAGGGACGCGCTCCTCGCGCCTTAAGCTCATTTATGACCGACAAAACTATTTCAGAAATATTGGCTATTCCTCTACTTCCACACCCTACCGCGATAACTTGACCCGGCTTTATAGATGTCTGAATATCTGGGTTTAAAAACTCCTCTGCTACTCTTTTTTTTATGTTTTCTATTTTGTCCGTGTTGAACTTTTGTCTGATAACGCTCATTTTGGGCAGAGGGAAACTCAGTCCACCAGCTACATTTACGTCAATATTTTCTCCAATCATCGTTATATCCTATGCATTACTACTTTAATCAAGGTGAAACATATTTTGGGACCACATAGGGCCCCTCCGGAATTATGGCCAAAGATTTATCGTCTTTCTTTATCATCAAGTCGCGAATTGTTTCCTCAACAGAATCTATCATATTAATACCTGTGAGTCGTTTTTCTTTTTTATTTAGGCCCTCGGTAAAAAGGTGAACATTAAATTTTGATGTTGCCTTTATCTGCATTTGAGTTTGCCATTCATCAATATCTGCAAATTTTTTTTTGGCAAGACCAGTTAAAAATGCCTTCTCCCCTAATTTAATCATTTTATCCTGGGCCCGTGCAAAATGAGCAGACCCTAATCCCTCGGTGCACGACGAAACCACAACCACATCCCCTCCTTCCGCGATTATATCCGACGGTCCTACAATTCCCTTGACGGTTTGATAATATGTTTGATCTAAAGGATATCCAGCCGCACTTGTTACTACCGTGCCAAATTTTTTACAGACTTCCTTAACAATATATTTTCTTACAAAATTCACCGCATTCAAGTGACTTTCAACAATTTCACCGTAGTTGATGAAAGCTAATTTTCTGTCCTCATCAATCACAGTATTTACTGCTAAAACCCTACCAATTTTTTTTATTATTTCAAGTTGTTCTAAATGAAGTGGATTGTGGTCAAGAACACAACTTTTGGCACTATGATCTGACATAAAACGGTAATTATGAAACGTCTTAATTGTATCCTTATGAGCAATTCCGGGTGCCACAACCTTTCTACCGCCTGAAAAACCTGCCATAAAATGTGGTTCCACCAAACCCGTTACTAGTTTTAAATCTGAATCGATAAATCTTCGGTCAAGTTTGACCGGGGTGCCCTTGGTTGTAAGACCAAGATCGACGTGAGCCGTCTCATCCTCGGCAAAATGATTTTCGATTCGGAAGTTTTCTAACACCCAAGAATCCTCTACTAACTCTTCGAGCTCCATGCCCTCATTTGGCCTGTGCAATCCTGTCGCAATCAGAATCAGAATATTTTCTTTTTTTATCCCGCTTGATAGTAGTGTCCTCAAAATTGGAGGCAATATTAATCCATTTGGTACAGGACGCGTAATATCACAAATCAAAATACAAGCCGATTTACATTCGGAAGCTTCGTGAGAAAGGCTTTTTGCATTAATTCCTTGGGAAAGCGCCATTCGTGTATCAGAGGATGGATCTCCTAGACTTGGCATTTCTATTTTTTTTATTACTGTTACATCCCATTGCGGATCTAGATTCAGTAAAATTTTTTTTCTTCCGTAATTAAGAGCAACTTGCGTCAATTGTCGTCCCCCAAATAGCAATCAGCTATAAGTTATAAATTCTTAAAAACACCTGGATAAAAATCCGAGGAAAAACCTTAGTGAGGGAAAAATTTTATATTAACTTTAGAACCTATCCACAATTTCTGTGGATAACCTTGTGGATTGCGCTCCTCGTTTTCTGATAAACCTTTTCCCCTAAATAGTCTTCCTTAAACTGCCTATTTTTTCACCAAAATAAGCCAAACAAAATTAGTGTATAAATGTACAATATTTAAAAAAATAACCGAAACTTCCTAGCTCTTCCTTCCTAAAGCCTTCCAAATAAAAGGTGATCGTCTCATATAAATATCGAAGAGAAATAATAACAGTGCGAACCCGACCATCCACGGAAGCAAAGGGACGGCTGATGAACCGAACCGATCATCTGGAGAATAAATATCACCATCCTCTGGAGACAGCTTTCCCCCTGAAACCCGAGCAATTTCGCGAAGAAGAGGCAAGTTCGGCGGAAGAGTTCTTAGTTCTTTGGAAAACGTCGGATTAAGTGCTACAACACCTGCAAACCGCGCTGCACTGAGACCTACTCCCCCTTCCGGAGACAACGATAATAAAGCCGGACGAGACATACCTTTATTAATATCAACCTCGTAATAACCAGGACCCACCTGCTTTAGTGATATTTTTTCAACCTCGGCGCCGTCCTCTTTACCGACTATTAGTACCGGAGAAAGATTATCCCTAAATTCCCCTTTTTCATTAAGCAGTACAATTTTAGCTACTGTTTTTTCTCCGCGACTCGATAAAACCAATCTTTTCGACCTAATATCCGGATTTTTCATGGTCTGCCTAATAATCTGGTCCCAAAACTTTCCGTAATCTG
This sequence comes from Pseudomonadota bacterium, assembly GCA_002704665.1. GTDB lineage: Bacteria > Pseudomonadota > Gammaproteobacteria > Burkholderiales > Eutrophovitaceae. The sequence goes on along the minus strand of PAHB01000005.1, from coordinate 9,184 downwards.
CCCAACCCAACCAATTTTTTGCCCATTGTCCAGAAGCTGTAGAAGAAAATAATACGGTTTTCCCCAATCCGTACTGCCATCTTGACAAAAGTGGTTCACCATCACCTGTGCTTAATAGGGTGTCCGCTGTATCACGTAATTTTGTTGATATTAAACCCGACAAATCAGGGACCTCATTAAACTCTATCCCTGAAAAGGCCCTCACATTCATCGCGAGTTGAGTCGAAATTTTTTCCCCCGCATCACTGGATTTTAGAGCCTTTTGAGTTTCCTCGATAAAAATTTGCGGAATAGCCTCAGCACTCAGCGCGACATAGTTCTGACCACCTCCCCAATTTGCTATTTTCTCCATCAATTTAGGATCACCAGTTTTGCCTATGGTAACCGTAGAAACGATTATCCCTGCATCCCTAATTCTTCTCAGTAATTTTTCAAAATCTGCCGGGTGCGTATCGCCATCCGACAATAAAATAACATGCTTGGCGACAGAACTCTCCCTGTCTAATAATCTATAAACCACACCCAAAGCAGGGTATATATTTGTTTGTCCGCTCGCCTTAATTCGACTTATCCTATCCTCAGCTCTTCTTTTTGACCTTACCATACGCATAGGCACTGAAATATATGGCTGGGAATCAAAAGCAACTACAGCAAATTTATGCTGCTCTTCAAGCAATTCTAACGCCGCCCTTGATGCCTCTTTTGCATATTCTATTTTTCTTCCCTTCATACTGTAAGACCGATCAATCGCAATGACCAAAGCTAAATCTTTTTTTCTTTCTCGTGCCTTAAATTCTGCCGGGAGAAAATCCTCTATGGGAGTTCCGCTGTACCCATTATCACCAAAAACCTTCTCGCCCGCAGCAAATACTACACCTCCCCCTAGATCTCTCACGTAGCCCATTAGAGCATTCATACTATCGTCTGAGAGATTTTCCTTTGCCACGTTTGACAAAAAAACCAGATCATAATCATCAAAAAAAATCGCGTTGCCAGGCAAGTCACCGCCAAGGGCATGATCTATGGAAAATCCGCGCTCAATAAGTATTTCAATAAAATTTTTATGGTCATTTTCTTTATTGGAAACCAATAACAATCTTGGCTTTTGATCTACCCACAAAGTCGACTCAGCGCGGTTATTTTCTTCAAGAAGGTCGTTTGGATAGTAAAGCTGTGCTGTAAGCTTAATCATATCTTCCGTTGAAAATGCAACCTCGAAATCTACATTATTTAATCCTTGCACGAGTTCAATTCTTTTTCTTTCTAAAGGAATACCATCCGCCGTAATCTCCAAATCAGCCATCTCGGCTCTGGGGCTATATACTCTTACCGTAAGCAAAAATATTTCCTCACTTCTAACCCTAGGCGGACTGTCGATGCTCACGATCCAAGCGTCATTTGATTCGCCTCCTTTAGGTACCATGAAGTGCACTTTGATATTTTCTTTTTTTAAAGCCTCAATATTTCGCCAAACGTTTCCAACAGTCTCGTTACCATCCGTTAAGATAACTAACCTTTTCGCTCGATTTCGATCAAAACTAGCTATGGCAGACTTTACGGCTCTCTCCAAATTACTTGCATTTCGATCAAACGCAGGAGATGACGACCCAACTACGTCGCTCAAAACAGTTGCCTCATCTTCGAAACTGGATATAGAAACTGGACGATCGGCAAAAAGAATAATCTCTTTATTTTTTCTTCTATCTCCCTCAGTGAGCCGATTAATCCACGCTAGGCCATTTGATATAAACTTATCTGTTATGCTGTTTGACGCATCTACCAAGAAAACCACCATGGGCTCCTGAGTAGACAACTTTAGCACCGGTTGACTCAAACCAAGCACCACAAAAAAAACACACAATGATCTAACAGAGGCAACCCAAATCCAATGTTTATTACCAAGTGTACTATTGGTAAATTTTCGAACTATCCAGAGGAACGGAATCAAAAAACTTAACCAAAAAGCCCAAGGCGATAAAAACTCAATACTCATTTTTTCTAAACCGTTTTCCTGTAATTATAGGTATACCATTCAAAAATCAAAAGCACCAAACAGATAAGCAACAAGAACAACACCGCATGGTTCCGGAAGTTCGAAACTAAACCTTTTTTTTGGAGCGCCCACTCCGACTCATCCGCACTCAACCAACTGGAATTGACATTACTTAATTCGTAACTAATTCCATTTATAATAATTTTTAAACGATCATTGGAGTTTTTTATTGTATAAATACCAGACTTACCTGCAAAGAATTGCGTTTGACCCATCAGATTAGCGGTGATTGGAATAATGGCTCCGTCAGCACCCAAAACTGTCTCACCTGAAAAATCAACTTCAACCGGACCTAGACCCATTTGAGTTACAACAGTCTCTTCAACCAACCAGTGAATAACATTGTCGAGAAAAACAGGGAAGCTCGGATGCAACCCGAAATTCGAATCGTTCAAGTTAAATCCCATCCATACCCACCTTGGATGTAAGTTATTAAGAATCAAAACCGATGCTTTGTTATTGAGCCCAACTAAACTCTCTTGGTGAGGTTCGATCGGGCTGCCCAATGTTGCTGAGTCAATAAAAATATCTTCCCAAAGAACTTGATTAAATATAGGGTGCCCTCTGGCATCAACTTTAAAAGTCGGATTTTCAATTTTTGGGCCATTAGGCAACCAATTTGCCCCCTTAGAGTTAACGAAAAGTGCGGGAACCACCGGAGCTTTTTCTGGAAAAACATCGTCGAAAACATAAAAATCTATATTCCCCTGGTATTTAAAGTTAAAAGGATCAAACTGTTTTACTTTTGCGCCGGGATAATTTTCAAGTAAGGAGGCAAAATATTTTGTTGTCTTGGAAACCAAACCTATTCTAAGTTGCTTGGTAGAATTTCGAAAACTGTAAGCAGCATCGTCAAGATCTAAAGAATCTCGACCACTGACTATCCGCGCAGTGATCGGACCTTCGCCAAACTGCGAGATATCATAAATCCGAGATTTTGCCTGGCTTGGATTTATCTCGATCGTTTCAACTAATTCAGGCGATCCAACTCCTTTTATTTTAAGTTCAACCTCATGCTTTTTCTTACCAAAATTCTGAAGAGTTAAAAACGCTTTTTGCCTCTCTGGTTCTCCCGGAACTGTATCAACACGAAATTGAGTTATTCCAACATTTTCAGCTTCCTCAAAGACTGATATGACATTCCATGAGCTATCCAGTTTTCTCATTGATACACCGTCTGTTACAACGTAACGCTCACCTCGAGGCAAGCTGTCATAAATTGACTCAGAGGAGAGGCTGCCTAATGGATCAATGCCAATTCGGAGATCATTAACTAATTGTATCGCATCCTTTGGCAAATCAAATCGGGGCGAATTTATTGACCCCTGTGCATCCACAATCATAACTTGAGCATTTATGTCTAATTCATCAATAATATTTTTTGCTAGCACGAGGGCCTTCGCATAACGAGTACCACCATCGGAAGTTTTAGTCGACATAGACGGCGAATTATCAATTAGGAGAACCAAACGGTTTTTAATTCCTATCACTTCTCCATAGCGATCGCTGAGAAGTACAACCGTTAAAATAGAAGCTATCAGAAGCGCCAACAAAACTGAGAAAAACCATTTTTTTCGATCAAACTTACTCTTGATTTTTTTTACGAAACGCTGCCAAATAATTATTGAAGGAATGGCTAACCGACGCTTAGGTGGAATAAGCATATAGAGCCCAATGATCATTACCGAAACTAAAACCACGATCGCAGTAAAAGTTACCATATCAGAGACTGTCATCGAAACAGCCCCTTCTCTTTAAGGATTTGGAAAAAAAGATCCTCGAAGGCGAGATCAGTTGAGGCTGATAAATATCCCCACCCGAGACGGTTTAAAAACTGTTTCAAACTTGTTACATGAGCGCGGAATTCTTGTTTGTACAAGTCACGAGAACCTTGCGTCATTTGAAAATCTATAGTGCCTCCGTCCTCAGAGTCGACAAGTAAAATATCCTCCATCACTTCTGGATCGCGCTCTTGCGGACTGCTAACATGTACAGCAAACACATCATGCTTAGCCGTTCTCAAACTCTTAAAAGTAGTATCCCAGCTCTCTGCTTCGAGGAAATCCGAAATAATCACAACTAGTCCACGACTTCGTTTTGCCCCAAAAAAACGATTCAGTGCAGTTTTTAAGTCGGTATTACCAGAAGCTTTCACCTGTTCCAAGAGATGCATTGTACGCCAGATTTGTTTATTACCTCGTCTCGCGGGCACAACTTGAAGTAAATTATCAGAATAGGTAGTTAAACTGACACGATCATGATTTATAAGTCCAATATATGCCAGTGCGGCTGAGAACTTTTTGGAAAATTCAAGCTTGTTCGGAACTCCAAAATCCATCGAATTACTAACATCCAGAAATATGTAAACTGGCTGGTCTGCTTCCTCCTCAAAAAGACGCAAAACCAAACGATCCAACCTTAGATAAATCCCCCAGTCGAGATTTCGAAGATCATCTCCACCAACATACGGACGGTAGTCACTGAAAATCATACCAGAACCTGTCTTGGCCGAACGATGATGACCTCTGAGATGGCTCGAGACGCGACCCTTTGAAAGAACGGAAAGTCTTTCAAGTTGTTGAAAAAATGCACCACTAAAAAAGTTTTTGGAGCTCATCTAAATTCACAGATTGAAATGTTTAGCCAATAATCCAAAATTAAGCTTTTGCCTCAGCAACTGACTCCACAATAGCGTTTAAAATTTCATCTGTTTCAAGCTGTTCCGCCTCTGCTTCGAAATTGAGTAGAACTCTGTGTCTTAATGCTGGCAGAAGCACTGAGCGGATATCATCGTTAGCTACGTAGCTTCTCCTGTTTAAGAGAGCTGCTACCTTAGCTCCCAGAATGACCGCTTGGATACCCCTTGGACTAACACCAAACCTTACATACTTTTTAACCATATTGTGGCAATTTTCTTCCTCTGGGTGCGTGGCGAGGGCTAAGCGAACAGCGTAGTCTTGAATTGGTTTCGCGATAGGCATTTCTCTTGCCACGTCTCGCATTTGGAGTATTTGATCTTTATCCAAAACACGGGTCACGGAGGGCTCATCCCGCTGAGTAGTCCTATCAACAATTGTATGTAATTCCTCTGCACTGGGAAAATCAAGTTTTAATTTAAACAAAAAACGGTCCATCTGAGCCTCTGGCAGGGGATAAGTACCCTCCATCTCAATGGGATTTTGCGTTGCCAAAACAAACACTGGTTGATCCAACTTGCGAGTCTCTCCCCCGGCTGAGACGCTATTCTCCTGCATAGCCTCAAGCAACGCCGATTGCGTCTTTGGCGTAGCGCGATTTATTTCATCGGCTAAGACCATATTGGCAAAGATCGGCCCTGACTGAAACTCAAAGGTTTTTCTACCTTTATCGTCTTCGTTCACTATGTTTGTCCCGATTATATCCCCGGGCATTAAATCTGGCGTGAACTGGATTCTTGAAAAACTCAAATCTAAAACATCTGCGAGAGTCTGAACAAGTTTTGTCTTCCCCACACCAGGTATACCCTCAAGTAAAACATGCCCTTTCGCGAGCAGACAAGTCATGACGTGCATTATAACTTCATCATTACCTACCATTACCTTAGAAACTTCATCTTTAACTTGTTCAAATTTTTCTTGAAATTTTTCTACTTGTTCGCTCCCTGAGGTAGTCATCAAATATCGTCCTCTTTATGTATATTTATAAAATAATCTCTGATTATTCTTCTCTGCCTAATCGGAGTGTCCTGCCGCTCTAAAACATCTGCCGCCATATATCTTTGATTTCTCGGCGTATAAGCAAAACCACTTTCATCTGCGGTTTGCTCTTGAGTGGGTGAGTAAAACCACGACTCCTCCCCATCAGAGCGACCATCGCTCTCGCCATCATTTATCCGGACCGTCTCTAGTTCAAGATTAACATTAAGCCGTGGGGTTGCAACTCCCTCTAACTCAGCCGCCTCACTGTCTCCTGATGCAGCCCCCGCCTCGTGTCCTTCATCCGAACTTTGATCAGAATCGCCGCGAGCCACTGCTCCTTGCCTAAACATCGTTCCGCCCTGCATGTTTGTCCCAGCTGCTTGGGCATTCGCCGGGGGGTCCGTTGGATTAGCCTCCGCACCAAAACGCGCCGCCGTAAGAGGACTAAGCTGATCTGGTGGAGCCCCCATAGTGGTTGTCCGTTGGCTAAGTTCTCGCGCTTCGTCTTGAGCATCAAGCATTGATTGAGCATCCTCAATACTTTGCAGTGCTTGCTTAAGCGCTTCCTGATTGACAGAGGCGCTTAAATTTCCCAGCTCTGCACTTGCTTCATCGATATTTTTTAGGAAATCTCGATCTTTATCATCCGACCCTAATTCATTCTGACCACCATCGGTTTTCTGTTTCAATTTATCTCCAGCATCTGCAACCTCACTCAGCATAGAAATCGCATCATTTAGTCTCTCTTCACGCAATGCCTCCACTATTTTTTCGTACGCCTCCCTGCCCTCTAATGCCTTAGCTAATTGTTCGAGGCCATCTCTTGCCAATACTGCTCGCATGTTGACGGCATCATTCATATCTTTAAGGACCATTGGCAGTTTTGTTTCTACATCGACTGGATCGTAGCCAAATTCATCTATTAACATTTTTTCATCCTCGTCACTCAAAGAGAAATCGTTAACAATTATGGGCGAATTCGCTAAAACTGAAGCAGAGGCGGGCGGGCTATTGAACATTGTCATTCTCAAACTTTGGGATAATTGAACGTCAACGGAACCGATGATAACAAACCCAACTAGCAACATTACAACACTGACAATAAGTTTTAACCAGTTGATCGGCACAATCAAGTGTGGTTCGACACTTTGACATGTTTTTTGAGACTGCTGCATTAGAGTCAGTATGAAGGAAGAATCCTGAGGATACCTACTGAACCAATATGCGCTCTTTATTTGATCCTTTAAATCTTTTTCCCTGTCGAGCAACACAGCCGCATCCATCTTTGAAACCTTTTTACGAAAACGAAAAATCCCCACTAAAATTATTAATATTGTCAGAAACGTAAAAAAGTAAAGATGACTCAACTCGAGATCAAATAATTCAACTCCAAAAATTACGGAAAATGTAAAAAAAACAAATAGCTCTATCGCGACTAACAACCCTAGATCCCGCACCAATTGGCGGACAAAAATTCGATTCTGCAAACGGGTCAGCAACGGGCCTATAAAGTCAGTACTCTGAATCATTGTTTTTTTATTTACCTAAAGGTAGGAAAATCTAATCTGTTCAAAATCTTATCCATCAAAAAACCGGACTGCCTCAATAATAACACCCAAAAGGCAGATATAAAAACCATGTTCTTTAAACTACTGCCACTTGGAATAGTTTTCTTTTTGTAGTACATTTTTTTTTCTAAAAAAATATATACAACTTTAAACGTCATGCGGTTATATCTATTAGCTCTGTTTTTTATTCTCAATATCATTCTTCCCGCAGTAGCCGCCGATTCGAAACCTAATATCATCTACATTTTGGCAGATGACTTAGGGTGGAAGGACGTGGGGTTTCATGGAGGAGTAGCAAAAACTCCCAACATAGACTTAATGGCAAAACAAGGAGCAAGGTTGGAACGATTTTACACATTACCTTACTCGACCCCCACGCGAGCCGCATTATTAACAGGGAGATATCCTTTGCGGTACGGACTACAGATGATGTCGATTTTACCTTGGAACACTTACGGTATCTCCGAAACTGAAAGGCTGTTACCAGAGGCTCTCAAAACCGCGGGATATTCGACCGCGGCCTTTGGAGAATGGAGACTCGGTCATGCGAAAAAAAAATTTTTTCCCACAGAAAGAGGGTTTGATTATTTCTTTGGGAGCCTCAACAAAGGCAGGAAGCATTTTAAGAGCTCCGACACTAAAAATTTAGACTGGTGGGAGGGCGAAGAGCAAATCGACGTGGAAGGATATGACGCTGAAATCATTGCAAAAAGTGTAAAAGACTACATTAATGATAATGCGAATAAAACACCATTTTTTTTGTACATCAGCTTCCCAAATCCGGCGTTTCCGTTTGAAGCGCCAGAAAAATATCTTCAATCATACCGTGATATAGCCAACAAAAACCAACGCAATTACTACGCCATGGTATCCGCTCTTGACTATTCGGTTGGTAAAATTATCGAATCATTGCGTGAGCAAAAATTGGAAAACAATACACTTATAATTTTTCACAGTGATAATGGAGGAGCGGTTAAAAACAAATATAAAACCGGTGATGGTGATGTGCCACTGGCAGTAGCAAACAACGGACCATTTTTTAACGGTAAAGGCTCCTTGTACGAAGGGGCAGTAAGAGTTCCTGCCTTGGCCTACTGGCCCTCCAAAATAAAGCCGCAAATGACTAACGAACTAATCCATGTTACTGATATGTACAATACCTTATTAACCGTGGCTGGGGCATCACTGTCTTCAGATGAACAGGTTAAACCAACCGATGGAGTCAACGCTTGGTCCGTCATTTCCGAGGGAAGGTTGAGCGCACGCAAAGAGATTTTGTTAAATGTTGATGAGTTCAGGGGCGCGTTGATTTCTAATAATTGGAAGCTTATAGTCTACGCAACTTTGCCTGCAAGATTTGAATTGTTTAATATTCAGGATGATCCTACTGAAGAAAATAATAGATCTCGTACCGAGCCTGAAATTGTAAAAAAACTATTGCGACGCTTTAACGATTTTGCCTGGGAAATGGCACCTTCAGAGTACCTTAAAGATCTAGCTAGACCACACGAAAATCACGCGCCGATTTTCTGGAGAAACAACCCGACCCGCCCTTAGCGACATGTCGCGGAAGTCAAAATATATATTCGACCTTGACAAACCCTTTCCGCCTTTCTCGAGAGCTGGTTCGCCAATTCCAAATAAAAAAACTCATATTTTAAAAAACACCGTACCTCATGAAAATAAAGTCTAGACACCCAAATTGTAGGTTGGGATGCTCCCTTGAGTACGAGAGATTTCGCAATCTTACCGAAACTAACAAGATTTAAAGGATTTTTCAATCGTTTAGCTCGTTTGTAAAGAAGAACCCCTATTTTCAACTTATAAGCGTCTGCTGTTTTTGGGGTATTTTTATCCCGATAAACAATAATTATCGGTCAGCCTTG